>DAHVFK010000349.1 GCA_027317055.1 Betaproteobacteria bacterium
GGCCTGGAACGAGGCGTTCTGGACGCTGAACCTGACGGCGGCGAAGGCCGCGCCGCTCACCGCGTTCATCGCCAGCTACTCCTCGCCCGAGGGCCTGTTCTACGCCAAGTTGAGCGCCGCCTCCACGATGGCGATTGCGCCGATCCTCATTCTCGGCTGGTTCAGCCAGAAACAACTCGTTCGCGGCCTCACGTTCGGCGCCGTGAAATAAAAGGGACAGACAATGGGCATGATCAGTCTCAAGAAAGTCAGCAAGCGCTTCGGCGACGTTACCGTGATCCCGTCGCTCGACTTGCAAATCGAGGATGGGGAATTCGTGGTCTTTGTCGGTCCCTCGGGCTGCGGCAAGTCCACCCTGTTGCGCCTGATCGCCGGGCTCGAGGACGTGAGCGAGGGCGTGATCGAGATCGACGGCCGCAACGCGACCGCGACACCCCCCGCCAAGCGTGGTCTGGCGATGGTGTTCCAGTCCTACGCGCTGTACCCGCACATGTCGGTACGCAAGAACATCGCTTTCCCGCTGAAGATGGCGGGGATGTCCGCGGCCGAGCAGGAAAAGCGTGTGGCCTATGCGGCCAAGGTGCTGAACCTGACCGACTACCTCGAGCGCCGCCCCGGCCAGCTCTCGGGCGGCCAGCGCCAGCGCGTCGCTATCGGCCGCGCCATCGTGCGCGAGCCGGCGGCCTTCCTGCTGGACGAACCGCTGTCGAACCTCGACGCCGCGCTACGCGTGAACATGCGGCTCGAGATCACCGAGCTGCACCAGACGCTGAAGACCACGATGATCTACGTCACCCACGACCAGGTCGAAGCCATGACGATGGCTGACAAGATCGTCGTGCTGCACGCCGGCCGCATCGAGCAGGTCGGCAGCCCGCTCGATCTCTACCGCAGCCCCGCCAACCTTTTCGTCGCGGGCTTCATCGGCAGTCCCAAGATGAACTTGATCACCGGCGCCGAGGCCGCCAAGCACAACGCCAAGACCATCGGCGTACGCCCCGAACACATCGAGCTCTCGCGCGAGAGCGGCACCTGGTCCGGCAAGGTCGTCGTTTCAGAACACCTCGGCTCGGACACTTTCCTGCACCTCGCGGTCGACGGGCTGGGCACCATCACCGTGCGCGCCGGCGGCGAATTCGGCGCGCGTCACGGCGACAAGGTTTTCCTGACGTCTCAGGCCGACAAGATTCACCGCTTTGGCGAGGACGGCAGAGCCCTCGCGTGACCGCGGGGGCGCAGCAGAGACGTTCGAGATGAGACTGAAAGGCAAGACTGCCCTGATTACCGGCGCCGCGCGCGGCATTGGGCGCGCCTTTGCCGAGGCCTATGTGCACGAGGGTGCGCAGGTTGCGATAGCCGACATCCATTTCGACGCGGCGCGCAAGACGGCCGCCGAGATCGGACCGCAGGCGCACGCCATCAAGCTCGACGTCACCGACCAGGCCTCGATCGACGCCGCCGTCGCCGAAGCGGTGGCGAAGATGGGCAGGATCGACATCCTGATCAACAACGCCGCCCTGTTCGACGCTGCCCCGATTGTCGAGATCACGCGCGCCGCCTACGACAGGCTGTTCGCGGTCAACGTCGCCGGCATGCTCTTCGCCCTGCAGGCGGTAGCGAAGCACATGATCGCGCGTGGCGGTGGCGGAAAAATCATCAACATGGCAAGCCAGGCGGGCCGCCGCGGCGAGAGCCTGGTCGCGGTGTACTGTGCCACCAAGGCCGCCGTCATCAGCATCACCCAATCCGCCGGCCTGAACCTGATCGCGCACCGAATTAACGTCAACGCGATCGCTCCGGGCGTGGTGGACGGAGAGCATTGGGAAGGGGTCGATGCGCTGTTCGCCAAGTACGAACATCGGCCGTCCGGGGAAAAGAAGCGGCTGGTGGGCGAGGCGGTCCCCTACGGCCGCATGGGCAGCGCGCAGGACCTCACCGGGATGGCAATCTTCCTCGCCACGCCCGAAGCCGACTACATCGTGGCGCAGACCTACAACGTCGACGGCGGAAACTGGATGAGTTGATGCCCAGGTCGAAAACAGCGCAGCCGATCCGACTGAATCAGGCCAACCTGAAGGGGCTTCCCGCCGCGATTCAGGTGCCAAGCTACGATCGCGAGCGCGTGACCAGGAGCATGGTGCACATCGGCGTCGGCGGCTTCTATCGCGCGCACCAGGCGGTCTATCTGGACGACCTGCTGCATCAGCCGGGCAATACCGCATGGGGTTATTGCGGCATCGGACTGTTGCCGCAGGACGCCGCGATGCGCGATGCCCTGCTGTCGCAGGATTGCCTGTACACGGTGGTGGAGCGCAGCGCGGCAGGGGACAGCGCGCGCGTGATCGGATCGCTGCGCAACTACCTGCATGCGCCGCAGGATCCCGAGGCGGTATTGAGCGCAATGGCCTCGCCGCAGACGCGAATCGTGTCGCTCACCATTACCGAGGGCGGCTACTACGTCAACGAGGGCAGCGGCGAATTCAACGACACCCATCCCGACATCGTGCACGACCTGCAACAGCCGCATGAGCCGAAATGCTCCTTCGGATTTCTGCTCGAAGCGCTTGCGCGGCGCCGGGGAAACGGCCTGGCCCCGTTCACCGTCATGTCCTGCGACAACCTGCAGCACAACGGTGACGTAGCGCGAAAAATGATCGGGGCATTTGCCGAGCGGCGCGATCCCGCGCTGGCCGCCTGGCTGCGCGAGCACTGCGCATTTCCCAACAGCATGGTCGATCGGATCACGCCGGCCACCACGGACGAGCACCGCGCGCTGTTGCGCGAGGCGTTCGGCCTGGAGGACGCCTGGCCGGTGGTGACCGAACCGTTCAGGCAGTGGGTCATCGAGGACAACTTCCCCGGGGGGCGTCCGGCCTGGGAGAAGGTCGGCGCGCAGATGACCACCGACGTGCTGCCGTACGAGAAGATGAAGATGCGGCTGCTCAACGGCAGCCACCAGGCGATGTGCTACATCGGCATGCTGCTCGGCCACGAATTCGCGCACCAGACGATGCAGGACGCACGCATCCGCAGGCTCGTGACGACGATGATGGATGCCGAGGTGACCCCGCTGCTGCAGGCGCCGGCCGGCATCGACCTGGCGGATTACAAGCGCACGCTGATCGAGCGCTTCTCGAATCCGACGATCCGCGATCAACTGTCGCGCATCGGCACCGAAGGCTCGGCGCGAATTCCGAAGTTCGTGCTGCCGTCGATCGTCGACGGACTGGCGCGCGGCACGCCCGTCCGGCTGCTGAGTTTCACGGTGGCGGCCTGGTTCCGTTATCTCACCGGCACCGACGATCGTGGCCGCAAGCTGCCGATCGTCGACCCGTGGGCGCAAAGGCTGCAGGACCAGGCGCGCCGCGGTGGCCGCGACGCCGGCGTGATGCTCGGCATGCGCGAGCTGTTCGGCGACCAGTTGCCGAAGTCGGCCGCGTTCGCCGGCGAGGTCAAGCGCGCGCTGGAGAGCTTTTACGACGCAGGGGCGGAGGCGACGCTGGCCGCTTGCCTCGAATCCTGACGGTGTACCTCGGCTACGATATCGGCACCTCAGCCGTCAAGGCGGTGCTCGTTGATGAGTCGGGTGCGTTGCGCCACCAGGCGGCGATCGACATCTCCGTCGACCATCCGCGGCCGCTGTGGTCCGAGCAGGACCCGCGATCGTGGTGGCAGGCCTGCATCGCCGCCACCGGCGAGCTGAAGGCGGCGGGCGCGCCGCTGTCGAGCGTCGAATCCGTCGGGCTGGCGGGGCAGATGCACGGCGCCACGCTGCTCGATGCGGCGGGTGAGGTGCTGCGTCCCTGCATCCTGTGGAACGACGGTCGCAGCTACGCTGAATGTGCCGAGCTGGAAGCGTCGGTCGGCGGCTTTCGCGAGCGCAGCGGCAACATGGCGATGCCGGGCTTCACCGCGCCCAAGCTGCTGTGGGTGCGCAAGCACGAGCCCGAGGTGTTTCGGCGCGTGGCGAAAGTGCTGTTGCCCAAGGACTACGTGCGTTATCGCATGACCGGGGAGTTTGCTTCCGAGATGTCCGACGCTTCCGGCACCTTGTGGCTCGATCCGGCGCGCCGCGACTGGGACGAAGGATTGATCGCGGCCACCGGTCTCGATCGCTCGCATATGCCGGACTTGTACGAAGGCTGCGAACCGATCGCCGCGCTGACGGCCGAGGCGGTGCAGACGCTGGGGTTGAAGCGCGT
>DAHVFK010000034.1 GCA_027317055.1 Betaproteobacteria bacterium
CACCAGGACGTGTCGACTTTCGGCGGCCATGCGTACGACGGGCTCTACCTGGTGGTCAATGCAATGAAGAAGGCGAAGAGCACCGACAAGGCGAAAGTGCGCGACGCGATCGAATCGACCCGCGGCTGGATGGGCATCGACGGCGAGTTCAATCTCTCGCCCACCGATCACCTCGGCCTCGACCTGTCGGCGTTCCGCATGCTGGAGATCAAGAACGGCGACTGGACCCTGGTGAAGTAAGGCGCGCACCCCGGCGATGAGCCCGCAGCTGCTGCAGTACCTGCTCAGCGGGCTGACCGTCGGGGCGATCTACGCGCTGGTGGCGCTCGGTTTCTCGATCATCTACAACGCCAGCAACGTCATCAATTTCGCCCAGGGCGAATTCGTGATGATCGGCGGCATGACCACCGTGTCGCTGATCGCGGCCGGGCTGCCGTTGGCGCTTGCCGCGCTGCTGGCCATCGCCGCCACCACCCTGGTCGGGCTGGCGCTGGAGAAGCTCGCGGTCGAGCGGGTTCGCAGCGAATCGGTGGTAACCCTGATCATCATCACCATCGGCGCCTCGATCCTGCTGCGCGGCCTGGCAAGCCTGGTATGGGACAAGAACCTGCACGCCCTGCCCGCGTTCAGCGGCGAGCGGCCGATCGCGCTTGGCGGCGCAACGATCGTGCCCCAGAGCCTGTGGGTGGTCGGAGTGACCCTCGTCGTCGTCGCGGCGCTGTGGTGGTTCTTCAACCGCACCCTGCACGGCAAGGCGATGCTCGCCACCTCGCACAACAGGCTCGCCGCGCAGCTGGTAGGGATCAGCGTGCGGCGCGTGCTGCTGGTTTCCTTCGGCCTGTCCGCCGCGCTGGGGGCGCTGGCCGGAATCCTGATCGCGCCGATCACCTTCACTGCCTGGGACGTGGGCGTGATGCTCGGCCTGAAGGGCTTTGCCGCGGCGGTCCTCGGCGGCCTCGGAAGCGGCCCGGGCGCGGTAATCGGCGGGCTGGCGCTCGGTCTGCTCGAGGCGCTCTCGGCGGGCTACGTGTCGTCCGCCTACAAGGACGTGATCGCGTTCGGCATCATGCTCGCGGTGCTGGTGCTGATGCCGGGCGGCCTGCTTGGCCGCCGCTCGGTCGAGCGCGTCTAGGGCGGCGGCGACCCATGCCGGCCGCACTCCGCACTGCGCGCACCGGGGGCATGCTCGCCCTCGCGGTGGTGATTGCGCTGCTGCCGCTCGCGCTCGCGAACAACTACTTCTACGACGTCGCGGTCCTGGTCGGGCTGAATGCGATCGTCTGCATCGGGCTGAACCTGCTGATCGGCTACGCCGGCCAGATCAGCCTCGGCCACGCCGGATTCTTCGGCCTCGGCGCCTACGGCTCGGCGATCCTCACCGCGCGCTACGGCTGGCCGCCGCTCGCCTCGCTCGCCGCTGCGACTGCCGGCGTAGCGCTGCTCGCCTGGCTGGTCGGGCGACCGATCCTGCGCCTGCGGGGCCACTATCTGGCGATGGCCACGCTCGGCCTGGGCGTGATCATCGCCATCGTCATCTCCAACGAGGACCAACTTACCGGGGGGCCCGACGGAATGAGCGTGCCGCCGCTCGCGCTATTCGGCCACGCGCTGACGGGCGAAAAGGCATGGTACTGGGTGGTCGGAGCGCTGCTGCTGCTCGCGGTCTGGCTTGCGCTCAATCTGGTCGAGTCGCCCGGCGGACGCGCCCTGCGCGCGCTGCACGGCTCGGAGACCGCCGCCGAGGTAGTCGGCATCGACAGCGTGCGCCAGAAGGTGATGGTGTTCGTGCTGTCGGCGGTGTTCGCCGCGTTCGCCGGCGGGCTGACCGCGTATTACTCCGGCTTCATCACCCCGGGCAGGGCGAATTTCCTGCACTCGATCGAGCTGGTCACGATGGTGGTCTTCGGTGGCTTGGCGTCGACCTTCGGCGCGGTGGTCGGTGCGGCCGTTCTGACCACGCTGCCGCAGCTGCTCGCGGTGCTCAAGGACTACGAAATGGTGGTGTTCGGTGCGGTGATGATGCTCACCATGATCTTCATGCCGAAAGGCTTCGTGCCGACGCTGACGGCGCGCTTTGCGCCCGGGGAGCGCAAATGAGCCTGCTGCGCGTGGAGGCCCTGTCGAAGGAGTTCGGCGGCGTGCACGCGGTGCAGGCGCTGCAGTTCGAGATCCCGGCGCAAGGCGTGTATTCGATCATCGGCCCGAACGGCGCCGGCAAGACCACGCTGCTCAACCTGCTGACCGGCGTGTACCGTCCCAGCGCCGGCCGCATCTGGTTCGATGACAAGGAGCTCACCGGGCGCGCACCGCATCACTACGCGGCCGCCGGAGTCGGCCGCACGTTCCAGAACCTGCAGATCTTCTTCAACATGAGCGCGCTCGAGAACGTCATGGTCGGGCGCTACCTGCACGAGCGCTGCGGCCTGGTCGCGGCGCTGCTGCGCTTTCCGAGCCTGGCGCGCGCCGAGCGTGCCTGCCGCGCGGAGGCGCTCCAGCTGCTCGAATTCGTGGGGCTGGCCGGCTACGCGCGCGCGGCCTCCGACAGCATGCCCTACGGCGCGCTCAAGCGGCTGGAGATCGCGCGCGCGCTCGCCGCGCGCCCGCGCCTGCTGCTGCTCGACGAGCCCGCGGCGGGACTCAACCCGACCGAGACGCAGGAGATCGTGCGCCTGATCGAGCGGCTGGCGGCGCGCGGGATCACTACCGTGCTGGTCGAGCACAACATGAAGCTGGTGATGGGCGTTTCCGACCACGTCCTGGTGCTCGACTACGGCCGCAAGCTCGCAGAAGGAAGCGCGGAGTCCGTGCGGCGCGACCCGAAGGTGATCGAAGCCTATCTCGGCAGCGAGGCGCAGGCGCATGCTTGAAGTCAGCGCCCTCGAGAGCCGCTACGGGCGCATCCCCGCGCTCAAGGGGATCGACCTCGCGGTGCGGGCGGGCGAGCTGGTCGCGCTGGTGGGCGCCAACGGCGCCGGCAAGACGACGCTGCTGCGCGCCCTGTCCGGCGTGCAGCGGGTGAGCGGAGGCCGCGTGCGCTACGAGGGCGCCGACATCACGAACGCGCCGCCGGAGCGCCGCGTGCGGCTCGGCATCGTGCAGGTGCCGGAGGGCCGGCAGGTGTTCGGCCCGCTCTCGGTCGAGGACAACCTGCGCCTGGGCGGCTACACGCGGCGCGCGGCGGAGTCCGCCTCGACGCTCGAGCGCGTGTACGCGATGTTCCCGGTGCTGCGCCAGCGGCGGCAGGCGCCGGCCGGGACGCTATCGGGCGGCCAGCAGCAGATGCTCGCGATCAGCCGCGCGCTGATGGCGCGGCCCCGGCTGCTGCTGCTCGACGAGCCGAGCATGGGACTCGCGCCCCGCCTGGTGGAGGAGATCTTCGCCTGCGTGCAGGGCTTGCGCGCGGCTGACACCGCGATCTTCCTGGTAGACCAGAACGCGCGCGCGGCGCTCGCCATCGCCGATCGCGGCTACGTGCTGGAAACCGGGCGCATCGTGCTCGCCGGCAGCGGCGCCGAGCTGCTCGCCGACGCAAGCGTGCAAGCCGCGTACCTCGGGCTCTAGGACGCAGGGGATGGCTTGACATGGATCAAACAGGAGTGCGGCGCACCGTGCTGGGATTGACGCTTGGAGCGGAGGGAGAAGAATCATGAAAGCCACACTAGTCGCCGGATTGTCGACCACTCGCACGTTCGCGGTCGATCGCGAGCGCACCATCGACTTCATGGGCGAGGCGGCGCGCGTTTATGCCACGCCGATGCTGGTGCGCGACATCGAGGTCGCCTGCCGCGAATTCCTGCTCGGGCATCTCGACCCCGGCGAGGACTCGGTCGGCACGCGCGTCGAGCTCGACCACACCGCGCCGACGCTGCTCGGCATGACGGTGCGCATCGAAGCGACCGTCGCCGAAGCGAAGGGCCGCGCGGTGACCTTCGAGCTCACCGGCTCCGACGGCGTCGACACCATCTGCCGCGGGCGCCATATGCGATTCGTGGTCGACGTCAAGCAGACCGAGCAGCGCCTCGCCGCCAAGGCGCAAAAGGCCGGCCTCAAGTGAAACTCAAGACCTACTGCTACCAGTGCGTGGCGGGGCCGGACCTGCTTACGGTCGAGGTGCGCGACGGCGTCGCCACCGCGGTCGAGCCGAATTTCGGCGCTGCTTCCGTTCACCCCGGCGGCGGCAAGGTCTGCGTCAAGGCCTACGGCCTGGTGCAAAAGCTTTACAACCCGAACCGGGTGCTCTCGCCGATGAAGCGCACCAATCCGCGCAAGGGCCGCGACGAAGACCCGGGCTTCGTGCCGATCTCGTGGGACGAGGCGCTCGATACCATCGCGGCGAAGCTGAACGACGTGCGCGCGCGCGGCCTGCTCGACGAGTCGGGCTACCCGCGCGTGGCGGCAAGCTTCGGCGGCGGCGGAACGCCGCAGTCGTACATGGGGACGCTGCCCGCGTTCCTCGCCGCGTGGGGGCCGATGGACATGGGATTCGGCTCCGGGCAGGGCGTGAAGTGCTACCACTCCGAGCACCTGTACGGCGAGTTCTGGCATCGCGGCTTCACCGTCTCGGCGGATACGCCCTCGTGCGACTACAACATTTCCTGCGGCGCAAATATAGAGGCTTCGGGCGGCGTCGTTGGCGTCTGGCGCCATGCCAATGCGCGCGAGCGCGGCATCAAGCGGGTCCAGGTCGAGCCGCACCTGTCGGTGACCGGCGCGTGCTCGGCTGAATGGGTGCCGATCAAGCCCAAGACCGACCCCGCCTTCCTGTTCGCGCTGGCGCACTGCCTGCTGCACGAGCACCCGCGCGAGCGCCTCGACCTCGCTTTCCTCGCCGCGCGCACTTCCGCGCCCTACCTGGTCGGGCCGAACGGCTACTACCTGCGCGACCCGGCGACGAAGAAGCCGCTGCTGTGGGACGCCGGGCGCAAGGCCGCGCTGGCGTTCGACGCGCCGGGCACCGAGCCTGCGCTCGAGGGCAGCCCGTGCGCCGCGGCAGCGCTAGAGATCGGACCGGACCAGGAAGTGCTGGGCGAGGGCGAACTGCTGGGCGAGACCGCGTTCAGCAAGCTGGTTGCGCACCTCAAGCCCTACTCGCCCGAATGGGCGCAAGGCATCTGCGACGTTCCGGCCGCCACCATCCGGCGCATCGCCGGCGAATACCTGTCGCACGCACGGGTCGGCGCCACGGTCAAGATCGACGGCCAGGTCCTGCCCTTGCGTCCGGTCGCGATCACTCTGGGCAAGACCGTCACCAACGGTTGGGGCGGCTACGAGTGCTGCTGGGCGCGGACCGTGATTTCGTCGCTGGTGGGCGCACTCGAGGTGCCCGGCGGCATCCTCGGCACCACCGTGCGGCTGAACAAGCCGCTCGGCGAGCGCCTGAAGAGCGTGCGGCCCGGCACCGACGGCTTCATGTCCTACCCGCTCAATCCCACCGACCGCGAGCACTGGAGCCCGAAACCCAACATCCGCAACGCCTACCGCAGCATGGTCCCGCTCGCCGCGGACGGGCCCTGGAGCCAGGCGCTCGGACCGACGCACTTTTCGTGGATGTTCCTCGACGAAACGCCCAAAGGCCTGCCGCGGGTCACCCTGCCGGAGGTCTGGATCCTGTATCGAACCAATCCCGCGATTTCGTTCTGGGACACCGACCGGATCGAAAGACAGATGGCGCGCTTCCCGTTCACGGTCGCGTTCGCCTATACGCGCGACGAGACCAACCACTTCGCCGACATCCTGCTGCCCGACGCGGTCGACCTGGAGAGCACGCAGCTGATCCGCATCGGCGGCTCCAAGTTCATCGAGCAGTTCTGGGAGCACGAGGGCTTTGCGCTGCGCCAGCCCGCCGTCGCGCCGCAAGGCGAAGCGCGCGACTTCAGCGATATCGCCACCGAGCTCGCACACCGCGTCGGCCTGCTGGAGAAATACAACGCGGCGATCAACCGCGGCGTGGCGGGGGTCGCATTGAAAACGGACAAGTGGGATTTCTCCCTTGAAACCGGGAAGACTCATGAAGCCGCGGAAATCTGGGATGCGGTTTGCCGCGCCGCGAGCGCCGAGTTGACCGACGGCGCGGAATCGCAGGGCCTGGAATGGTGGCGCGAGCATGGGCTTCGCACCCGGCCGTTCTCGCGCCTGGACTGGTACCTGTATCCGACCTTCGTCGAGCTGGGCTTGCGCTTCGAGCTGCCCTATCAGGAGCGGCTGCTGCGCGTGGGCAAGGAGCTCGAGCGCCGGCTGCACGAGCACGACATGCACTGGTGGGATGCGCAGCTGACCGAGTACCAGGCGCTGCCGGCGTGGAAGGATTTCCCCGGCATGTGGGAAACGTCGCTGCGCGCGATGGGAGGGCAGCCGGACGACTTTCCCTACTGGCTGCTCACCGCGCGCAGCATGCAGTACGCCTGGGGCGGCAACGTCGGCATGCAGCTGATCAAGGAAGTCGCCGACAACATCGCCGGGCACAAGGGCGTGATCCTGAACGCGCGCACCGCGCAACGCATCGGCGTGGCCGAGGGCCAGCTGGTCGAGATCGCCACGCCCACGGCGAGCGTACGGGCGCACGCGGTGCTGCGCCAGGGCATCCGCCCCGACACGCTGTTGCTGCTCGGGCAGTTCGACCATTGGGCGACGCCGTTGGCCAAGGACTTTGACATGCCGAGCATGAACAAGCTGGTGCCGATGTCGCTCGCACTGACCGACGCCACCGGCTCCGGCGCCGACGTGGTACGCGTCTCGCTGCGGAGGGTCGCGTGACGCGTTGGGCCATGATCGCGGACCTGCGCCGCTGCGTCGGCTGCCAGACCTGCACCGCGGCGTGCAAGCACGCCAATTCCACTCCGCCCGACGTGCAATGGCGGCGCGTGCTAGACATGGAGGTGGGTGAATACCCCGCCGTGCAGCGCGCGTTCGTTCCGGTCGGCTGCATGCACTGCGCCGACCCGCCTTGCATGCACGTCTGTCCCTCGACCGCGACTCGCCAGCGCGCCGACGGCATCGTCACCATCGACTACGACCTGTGCATCGGCTGCGCCTACTGCGCGGTGGCCTGCCCCTACCAGGCACGCTACAAGACCGATCACCCCAGCTTCGCCTACGGCGAGGCGATGCCTTCGGAGCAGCAGGGCGCCGATCCCCGGCGCATCGGCGTCGCCACCAAGTGCACCTTCTGCGCCGACCGCATCGACGCAGGACTGGCGCAGGGCATGGTTCCCGGAGTCGATCCGGACGCGACTCCGGCCTGCGTCAATTCCTGCATCGCCAAGGCGCTGCACTTCGGCGACGCCGACAATCCGGAGAGCAACATTTCGCAGCTGCTGGCGGAGAACCAGCATTTCCGCATGCACGAAGAGCTCGGCACCGAGCCCGGCTTCTACTACCTATGGGACAAGCGCCGATGAGCTACGGACCGAAGCCGTGGATGCAGACTCATTGGGATCTGCGCGCGGCGATGAACTTCATCCTCGGCGGCACCGGCACCGGCCTGCTGCTCGCGGCGGTGCTTGCCGCTCCGCCCGCCTGGCGCTGGGTGCTCGCCGCCGGAATGGCGCTGATCGCGGCCGGACTGGGCGCGGTGTGGCTCGAGACCGGGCGCAAGCTGCGCGCGATCAACGTGCTGTTCAACGCACGCACCTCGTGGATGACGCGCGAGGCGTACGTCGCGGTCGTCGTGTTCGCGCTCGGCCTCGCGGCGCTCGCGCTCGGGCGCGCGCCGCTGGCACAGGCCGCGGCGCTCGCCGCGCTCGGCTTCGTCTACTGCCAGGGCCGCATCCTGTTCGCGGCCAAGGGCATTCCGGCCTGGCGCACCAAGGGCGTGGTCGCGCTGATCGTCGCGACCGCGCTCGCCGAGGGCGGCGGGCTGTTCGTCGCCGCCGCGGCGTGGGCCCTCGGCGAGCCGCCGACACTCTGGCTGGTGGTGTTCGCGCTGGCGCTGATCGCGCGCGCCGCCGCCTGGTCGCGCTACCGCAGCCGTCTCGGGGCCGGCGCGGCGCGCCTGACGCTCGAGCCGAGCGGCCGCATCCTGGTCTACGCCGGCACTGCGACGCCGCTCGCGCTGCTCGCGATCGGCCTGCTGCTGCCTGCGCTCGCGCCGGGCGCCGATTTCCTCGCCGGCCTGGCGGCGCTCGCAGCGGGCTGGAGGCTCAAGTTCGTGCTGGTGAGGCGCGCCGCCTACAACCAGGGATTCTCGCTGCCGCAGCTGCCGGTGCGCGGCGGACATTAGGTCTGAAAGGAGGAAGAACAATGAACGCTTTGCTGCAAACGCGCTATGCCAGGGTTCATCACCCCGCCGGCGCACGACGCGCGCCGCACCCGGCGCGGTTCTATTTCGAGCGCGAAATCGAGACCGCCTCGCGCGAGGAATTGCGCAAGCTGCAGCTTCGTCGCCTGCGCGCGACGCTCAAGAACGCGGCCGAGAATGTTCCGCTGCACCGCGAGCGGATGAAAGCCGCACGCATTAAGCCGCAGGACATACGCTCGCTTGAGGATCTGCGCCACCTGCCGTTCACGGTCAAGACGGATCTGCGCGACCACTATCCGTTCGGCATGTTCGCGCGCCCGCGCGCGCAGCTGTTGCGCCTGCACGCCTCCTCCGGCACGACGGGCAAGCCGACGGTGGTCGGCTACACGAACAAGGACCTCGACACCTGGGCCGACCTGATGGCGCGCTCGATGGCCTGCGCCGGCGCGCGGCCGGGCGACGTGGTGCACAACGCTTACGGCTACGGCCTGTTCACCGGCGGCCTGGGCGCGCACTACGGCGCCGAGCGCCTGGGCGCGACCGTGGTGCCGATGTCGGGTGGCGCGACCGAGCGCCAGGTCGTCCTGATCAAGGACTTCGGTGCCCGCGTGCTGTGTTCCACGCCCTCCTACGCGCTGAATATTGCCGAAGTGGCCGAACGCGACGGAATAGACCTGCGCTCGAGCGCGCTCGAGATCGGCCTGTTCGGCGCCGAGCCCTGGAGCGAGGCGATGCGGCGCGAGATCCAGATCCGGCTCGGGCTCAAGGCGGTCGACGTCTACGGCCTGTCCGAAATCATGGGTCCAGGCGTCGCCATCGAGTGCGAGGCGCAGGACGGTCTGCACGGCTGGGAAGACCACTTCCTGTTCGAGATCATCGACCCCGAGACGGGGCGGCCGGTGGCCGAGGGTCAGGCCGGCGAGCTGGTCATCACCACGCTTACCAAGGAAGCCCTGCCGATGATCCGCTACCGCACGCGCGACATTACCCGCGTAAGCACCGCGCGTTGCGCCTGCGGCCGCAGCCACCTGCGCCTGCGCCGCATCACCGGCCGCAACGACGACATGCTCATCATCCGTGGCGTGAACGTCTATCCGTCGCAGATCGAGGCCGTGCTGGTGGGCCTGCCCGACATCGCGCCGCACTATCAGCTGGTGGTCTCGCGCCGCGGCAACATGGACGAGCTCGCGGTCGAAGTCGAGGCTGCAGCTTCGCTGCCCGCGGGAGAGGCCGCCTACCGCCAGCTTGCCGAGCAGGTGTGCTACCAGATCAAATCGCTGATCGGCGTCTCCACCGACGTAACGGTGAAGAAGCCGGGCGAAGTGCCGCGCTCGCAGGGCAAGGCGGTGCGGGTCCGCGACCTGCGCCCGAAGTTGGGATGATTCCTGCGCCGGGCGGCTTCGGCGCGGGCGCGCGCAGCCGCCTGCTGCCGGCTTCGGTGACGCTGCGCTATTTCGGCGCGGCCGTCGCGTTTCACGTTCTCGCCTGGGTCGCGCTGCTCGCGAGCGCAGGGGACCTGCCGCGCTTCGCGGCCTACGGCGGGCTCGGGCCGGCGCTCGCGGCGCTGCACCTGACGACGCTCGGCGTGCTGACGATGGCCGCGTTCGGCGCCACCCTTCAGCTGCTGCCGGTGGCGACGCGCCAGCCGGTGCGCTCGCTCGGCACGGTGAAGCTTGCGTGGTGGTTGCTCACCCCCGGCGCGGCGCTGTTCGCGCTCGGCGCCGCGGCCTACCGCCCCGCGCTGCTCGGTCCGGGCGCGGCCGCGGTGGTCGCCGCGCTCGCCTTGTATGCCTGGCTGCTGGCCGAGAATCTGCGCCGCGCGCGCGGCATGCACGTGGTGGTCGCCCACGGCTGGGCTGCGCTCGCAGCTCTGGTGCTGCTCGCGGGCGCAGGATTGGCGCTGGTGGCGCACTACGAGCACGGGCTGGCGCTCGAGCGCGGGGCGGTCGCGAGCGCGCACCTGGTGCTGGCCGGCTACGGCTTCATGGGTTTGCTCGCGCTCGGCCTGTCGCAGTTCCTGGTGCCGATGTTCGCTCTGGCGCCCGCGCCTTCGGCCAGATCCGCGTACGTTGCGCTCGCGACGGCAGCCGGCGCGATCGCGCTCGCGCTCGGCGCGATCGCCGCCCACGCACCGTACGTGCTGGCGTTCGCGGCCCTGCTTGGCCTGGGCGCCGCGCTGCTGCACGTGGTGTCGATCGAGCGCGCGCTGCGCCGGCGCCTGCGCCCGCCGCTCGGGCCCGCGTTCCAGCTGGCGCGCAGCGCCTGGGCCTGCCTGCTTGCGAGCCTCGCGCTCGCGGTGCTGATGCCGCTCGGCTGGGCGCCGCCGCGCGCCGCGGCGCTGTTCGGCGTGCTGCTGGTGGTGGGCTGGCTGCTCGGGTTCCTGCTCGCGATGCTGCAGCGCATAGTGCCGTTTCTCGCCACGGTACACGCTTCGGGCGAGGGCCGCGGCGCACCGCTGGTGTCGAGCTTCACTCCGCAGCGGCCGCTCGCGCTGCATCGCATGCTGCACTTGGCGGCGCTGGCATTGCTGCTCGCCGGGGTTGCGGCCGATGCCGAGTGGCTGATACGGACCGCCGCGGCGCTCGGCCTTGCTGGCGCGCTGGCATACGCGACATTCTTCGCCAGGGTTCTCGTGCGTTTACATAAGGCCTGGCATAAGGAGAAGACTCAGCATGGACTTCAATCGGCAAATTAGCCGGCGCCTGCACGAAGAGCACGAGGCGACGCTCGCGCTCTGGAACCGCTTCGAGCAGGCTGCCGGCGCGCGCAGCTGGCCACCCGAGGTGGAATTGCTGCGCCGCTGCGCGGCGGCTCTCGCGGAGGAGGTTTCGCACCACTTCGCGTTCGAGGAGGCGGAGCTCTTCCCGCGCATGGCCGAAGCGGGCGAAGGCGACATCGCCGAGCTGCTGGCCGAAGAGCACGCCGCGATCCGCGCCGCCGCGCAAGAGTTCAGCGCGGCGCTCCAGGCGCAGGACTGGCAGCGGCTGCGGACAGCCGGACTCGAGCTCTCCGAGCGGCTCGTGGGACACGTGCAGAAGGAGGAGATGTCGCTCCTGCCGGCGATCGAGGATCTGCTGGACGACGAGAGCGACGCCCGACTCGCGCTCGCCTACGCGGGCTGACGCCCGAGCTCAGGCGAGCGTCTTGACGAACGCCAGCCGCTGCGCCGGGCCGAACCCGGCGCGGTACAGGAAGCCGAGCAGCTCGAAGTGTTCCTTCGCCACCACCGATTCGACGCGTTCGACCCGCAGGGCGTCGAGATTCATGAACAGCTGAGACAACAGCGCGCGGCCGATCCCCGCATGTGAGAAGCCCGGATCGACGCCGATGGTGTCGATTACCGCGACCGGCTCGGCGCGGCCGAAGTCGCCGTAGTCCGCGCTCGCCATCAGGTAGCCGGCAGTGGTGCCGTCCTTGTGCGCGACCAGCGATATCCGCAACGCCGATTCGCTAAGCGCCTCGTGAAACTTGTGGCGTATGTAGTCGCCGCGGTCGTGGCCCGTCAGACGGCGGTCGATCCGTATGACTGCGTCGAGATCGGCCTCTCCGAGCGAGTGAACGTCCGCGACGTCGCGTGCGAGATGCTCGAAATGGTTCGGCGCGGCGGCGCCGTAGTCGTTATGGTCGCCCGGCCGGTCGCGCTCCCCGAGCGTGACCGGCTCGTCTTCCCTCGCTCCAAGCTTGGCCTCGGCGATTCCGCAGTCGACCACCTGATTGCGTCCCAGCCGGTAGCCGGCTGCGTCGAGAAAGCGCAGCATCTGGTGGTCGCGCCAGCTTGCGCCGGTGCGCATTTCCTTCAGGCCGCGGCGCCGCGACTCGTCCTCGATCGCCCGCTCGAGCGCGAGGCCGAGGCCACGCCCGCGCGCCTCGAGCCCTACTCCCACCACCTCGAGTCGCATCGCTGGCTCGATGCGGCCGAACTCCCCCTCGAGCACGCGGCCGAGGACGTAACCCGTGAGCCCGGATTCATCGTCTACGGCGAACTGGGCATGCAGGCTCGGCTCGCGCTTCGCCGCCGCCAGCCGCCGCTCGAAGTAGCTGCGCCGCGTTCGCCCGCTGATCGAGGCGTCGATTGTCACAACCGTATCGAGGTCGGCCGCGGTCAGCGGTCTTTGCTTGATCTTCATGAATGCAGCCGCTTAGCCGTGAAGGCTGTGGTACTTCTCCATCAGCTGCTCGGGCGTTTCGGCGTGTTCCGGGTTCTGCACGATGCAGTCGGCGGGGCAGACGAGCTTGCACTGCGGCTCGTCCTCGGCGCCGACGCACTCGGTGCACTTGAGGGGATCGATCACGTAGATCGGATCGCCGACGCTGATCGCTTCGTTCGGACACACGGGTTTGCAGGCATCGCAAGCGGTGCAGTTGTCGTCGATCAAGAGTGCCATTTCTATTCTCCGTAAGGTTTCACGCGGCCGCCTTCTCCTGCAGTGCCTTGAGCTTGTCGTGGCGGAAGGCGCCCCAGAGCGCGGCGCCGATCGCGCCGGCGTAGATCGAATCGGTATGGTTGACCGTTTCGAGCCCGGTAATTTTCTCGTTGACCAGCTCTTCGCGCAACGCGGCGAGCAGGCCTGCATCAAGTGCAAGACCGCCGGTGAGCAGGACCGTGCCGCTCTTGATGCCGGTCACCTTGAGCAGTTTCACCAGGCGCGAGGCCATCGATATGTGGATGCCCTTCAGGATATCCGGCGTCGGAATCCCGCGCGAGACCATGTTGATGACGTCGGTTTCGGCCAGTACCGCACAGATCGAACTGATCTTCTCCGGCGTCTTGGCAGTCTTGGAAAGCGGCCCGATCTCCTCGACCGCGACGCCGAGGTAGCGCGCGATGTTCTCCAGAAACTGGCCGGAGCCCGAGGCACACTGGCTGGTCATCTTGTAGGACAGCACCTTGCCGCGCTCGTCGATGTAGATCGCCCGGCCGTTTAGCGCGCCGATGTCGACCACCGCGCGCGCATCGGGCTGCAGAAAGACGCCGCCGCGCGCGTGCGTGGTCATCGAGTAGAAGTGCCCGGTGGCGAACTTCACGTTCTCGCCTTCGCCCGTGGTGGCGACGTAGTCCACGTCGTCGGGCTTGAGGCCGGCTTCCTCCAGCACCTCGTCGTAGCCGTCCTTGGCGAGCTGCATGTTGTCGCGCCGGCGGATCCGCTCGCAGCGCCTGGCGAGCCATTCGCTCTTGGCGGTCGCGCCCGATCCGTCCGTCCTGAACAAGGTCGTCTTGACCACCCCGGAGCCGATATCGATGCCGATGGTATGGATCATTGCCGTGCCTCCGCGGTCCTGTTTTCTTCGAGCACCGCGCGCCAGGCGAAGGTCGCGCCACCGAGCGCACCGGTGTAGATCGAGTCGGGATTGATGTTGAGAGTCACCTCGCCGTAGTTTTCCTTGACCAGCGCCATCAGCGCTTTCACCGCAGCCTCGTTCTTCGCCACCCCGCCGGTGAAGGTGAACTGGTCGCGGATGCCGCCCGAGCGCGCCAGAATCGACATGGCGCGCAGGATGATGGCGCGGTGCAGCCCCGCCATGATGTCCTCGCGCTTCTCGCCCAGCGACAGGCGGTCGCGCAGCTCGGCGCCGGCGAACACCGTACAGGTCGAGTTGATGCGCACCGTCTTGGTCGATTTCATCGCCAGGGGCCCCAGCTCGTGCAAGCCCATGTTCATCTCGTCCGCGATGTAGCCCAGGTAGCGGCCGCAGCCCGCGGCGCAGCGGTCGTTCATCTGGAAACTCTCGACGATGCCGTGCTTGTCGACCTGGATCGCCTTGGTGTCCTGGCCGCCGATATCCAGCACCGTCGCGGTGTGCGGGTACATCACGTGCGCGCCCAGGCCGTGGCACAGGATCTCCGAGCGGATATGTTCCTTCGAGAACGGCAGCCGCGCGCGGCCGTAGCCGGTGCCGACCACGTACGCCTCCTCGAGCGCCGTATCGAGCACGCCCTCTATGGGGGCGCGCACCGCATCCTGAGTCTTCGTATCATTCGTCAGGACTGAAAAGCTCCGGTCCAGCGCAGCGAGCAGGTGAGGCTTGATCGAATCGCCGTAGACGCGGTTCTCGACTTCGATGATCGAGCGGTCGAAGACATTGAGCAGCATGTCGTAGCGCACCCCGGCTTCCTTCGCCACCGTCTCGCCCACTGCGAGATAGCGGCTGCCGGCGATGTCGCGGAAGAAATCCGACTTGCGCTTCGCTCCCGGCGCGAACAGTTCGGGAGCCTCCACTTGCAGCCGCTTGAACACCTCATCGAGCGCAGCGAGCACCCCGGCCGCGGCATCGCCAAAACGGGTGCCCTCGGCGTTGCGCCGGCAGGTCGCCTCGAGATCGGCCAACTGCTCGAGGAACTGCTCAAGCCGGAAGTCGCGTTCGAGCTGCCCCACAAACTCCTCCAGCCGGTCGCCCTTGAGCGCGCCCGATCGCGACAAGGCCTCGCGGAACAGATAGAAGCGCGCGTTGAGCAGCGCTTCCTGTTTCGCGATCGCCGCCGCGGTATCGTAGTTCGAGCGCGAATTGGTGATGCCGCGCCCGAGCACGTTCTTCTGCTCGTCCATCACCACCGCCTTAGTGGTGGTGGATCCCAGGTCGATTCCGATGAATGTTCTCATGGTCAATGCAGCGAGGCTGGGGCCGCCGACTGCGCGGCGGCGGCGCGCTTCTGTTTGATCATCTGGAAATAGCTTTCGAGGCGGTTCTTGATGTTGGCCGCCGAGAAGTAGCGCGGATCCACCAGATCCGACTCGATGAACGCCGCCGGCTTGCCGGTGCGCTTCTCGACTTCGCGCAGGATCAGCAGCTGTCCGGCCGAGAAGCTGTTACAGCTCTTGATCGAGTTGATCAGCAGGCCGTCGGCCTGGTACTCGTCCATGTACTTGCAGATCATGTCGATGCGCTGCGGGAAATTGAGGTTCGTATAGCAGCCCAGGCAGTACTC
>DAHVFK010000350.1 GCA_027317055.1 Betaproteobacteria bacterium
GGCGTTCACCGCGCTGTTGCGGAAGGTCTATCGCGACTTCGGCTTCCCCGACATCATCTACAGAGTCGCGACCCGGCCGGAGAAGCGCATCGGCGCCGACGAGCTGTGGGACAAGGCCGAGGCGGCGCTGATGGAATCGCTGCGGCGCGCGGGGATCGATTTCCAGGTGTCGCCGGGCGAGGGGGCGTTCTACGGGCCGAAGATCGAGTACTCGCTCAAGGATGCGATCGGCCGCGTTTGGCAGTGCGGCACCATCCAGGTCGATTTCTTCATGCCCGAGCGCCTCGGCGCCGAATATGTCGGCGAAGACAACGCGCGCCACGTGCCGGTCATGCTGCACCGCGCGATCGTCGGCTCGATGGAGCGCTTCCTCGGCATCCTGATCGAGCACCATGCCGGTGCGTTTCCGCTCTGGCTGGCGCCCGAGCAGGTCGTCGTGATGAGCATTTCGGAGCATCAGGCCGACTACGCCGCGGCCGTGGCCCAGCGCCTGCGCGGTGCCGGCTGGCGCGCCGCAGCGGATTTGCGGAACGAAAAAATTTCCTATAAAATTCGGGAACATAGCTTGCAGAAGCTCCCCTACCAGCTGGTCGTCGGGGACAAGGAAAAGCAGGCTGGGAACGTGGCCGTGCGCACGCGCGGCGGTGAGGATCTCGGCGCCATGGCGCTCGAGGCCTTCGTCGCCCGTCTCCAGAGCGAGGCGGAAGCGCTGGGCACGGCCTGATTTTTCGCGAAACCGGGTTTCGCACGGTCAACGCGGCGACCGCAACGAGCCGCCTGAAGAGGAGATGCACTCATCACGCTCGAGAAAGCGCAACGTCTCAACGGGGAGATTACCGCACCTGAGGTGCGCCTGGTGGCAGACAACGGCGATCAGCTGGGTATCGTGCCGATCGCCGACGCAATGCGGATGGCCGAGGAGCAAGAAGTCGATCTGGTAGAGATCGCGCCGCTCGCCAAGCCGCCGGTTTGCAAGCTCATGGACTTCGGCAAGTTCCGCTACCGCGAGCAGAAGAAGGCGCACGAAGCCAAGCTCAAGCAGAAGCAGATCCAGGTCAAGGAGATCAAGTTCCGGCCGCGCACCGATGAGGGCGACTACAAGATCAAGCTGGGCAAGCTGGTCCAGTTCCTCGAGGAGGGAGACAAGGTCAAGGTGACCCTGCGCTTCCGCGGTCGCGAGATGGCGCACCAGGAATTCGGCTTCCGGGTTCTCGAGCGGGTGAAGGCGGATCTCGAACCACACGGCGTGCTCGAGCAGTTTCCGAAGATGGAGGGCCGCCAGATGGTGATGGTGATGGGGCCCAAGAAGAAGGTGATTCTGACCAAGGCGAAAAAGCCCGCCGCTTCGGGAGCGCCGAAGCAGGTTGCGTAGTTTTTCGCGTCGCGCTGGATAGGCGCGGTGCGGCACAAGTGATGTCCGGGTATCAAGCGCTCGCGCAGCGGGCCACCCGGCGTCAAGCTAAAAGACGGGAGCAGAAATGCCCAAGATGAAGTCGAAGAAGAGCGCCTCGAAGCGGTTCAAGGTCCGCTCGAGCGGCACCATAAAGCGCTCGCACGCCTACATGCGCCATATCCTGACCAAGAAGTCGCAGAAGCGTAAGCGCCAGCTGCGCGGCACGGGTTCGGTACACGCCAGCAACAAGCGGCAGGTGCGCGAGATGCTGCCGTACTCGGGTTGAGGAGCGCGCCATGCCAAGAGTCAAACGAGGCGTAACCTCCCGCGCACGCCACAAGAAGGTCCTCAAGCAGTCGAAGGGATTCCGCGGCCGGCGCGGCAACGTATACCGCGTCGCCAAGCAGGCGGTGATGAAGGCGGGGCAGTATGCCTACCGCGACCGCCGCCAGCGCAAGCGCGAGATCCGCTCATTGTGGATCACCCGGATCAACGCCGCGGTGCGCGAGCTGGGCTTGAGCTACAGCACGTTCATGGCCGGCCTGAAGCGCGCCAATATCGAGATCGACCGCAAGGTGCTGGCCGACCTCGCGGTGCTCGATAAGCCGGCGTTCGCGAAGATCGCGAATCAGGTCAAAGCCAGCCTCGCGCACTAGACTCCTCCCGGGCGCGCCCATGGAGGATCTTGAAACCCTGGTTGAGCGCGCGGGGCGCGAATTCGACCAGGCGTGCGATACGCCCGCGCTCGAGAACGCGAAGGCGCGATACCTCGGCAAGGGGGGCGCGCTGACCGCGCTGCTGAAGTCGCTCGGGCGACTCCCGGCCGAGGAGCGCAAGAGCGCCGGGCAGGCGATCAATGCCGCCAAGGCGCGCCTGGAGCAGGCGCTCGAGGCGCGCCGCGCCGCGCTCGCCGAGGCGGCGCTGAACGACCGGCTGGCCGAGGAAGCACTGGACGTCACGTTGCCGGGGCGCGGCCGCGGCGGCGGCGGCTTGCACCCGATGATGCGCACCTGGCAGAGGGTGGAGCAGATTTTCCGCACGGTCGGCTTCGACGTCGCCGACGGACCCGAGATCGAGACCGACTGGTACAACTTCACCGCGCTGAACAATCCGGAGAACCATCCTGCGCGCTCAATGCAGGACACGTTCTACGTCGACCTGAAGGACGCGCAGGGCCTCAACCTGCTGCTGCGCACCCACACCAGCCCGATGCAGGTGCGCTACGCGCGCATGCACCCGCCGCCGATCAAAGTCATAGCCCCCGGGCGCACCTATCGCGTGGACTCCGACGCGACCCACTCGCCGATGTTCCACCAGGTCGAAGGGCTGTGGATCGACGAGGACATCAGTTTTGCCGACCTGAAGGGCGTGTATACCGACTTCCTGCACCGTTTCTTCGAGACCGACGCATTGGAAGTCCGGTTTCGCCCTTCGTTCTTTCCTTTCACCGAACCGTCGGCGGAGATCGACATGATGTTCGACAGCGGCCCGCTCAAGGGTCGCTGGCTGGAGATCTCGGGCTCGGGGCAGGTGCATCCCAACGTGGTGCGCAACTTCGGCCTCGACCCGGAGCGCTACATCGGCTTCGCTTTCGGCAGCGGGCTCGAGCGGCTGACGATGCTGCGTTACGGCATCGACGATCTGCGGCTCTTCTTCGACGGCGACCTGAGGTTCCTCAGGCAGTTCGCCTGACGCACCATGAACGTACCCGAGAGCTGGCTGCGCCACCTGGTCGATCCTTCACTGACGACGGACGAGCTGTCGCACTTGCTGACCATGTCGGGCCTCGAAGTCGAATCGTGCGCGCCGCTCGCGCCTCCCTTCGACAACGTCGTCGCGGCGCGCGTGATAGAAGTCGCGCGGCACCCCAACGCCGACAAGCTGAGCGTGTGCAAGGTGGACGCCGGCGGACAGACGCTGTCGATCGTGTGCGGGGCGCCGAACGTGCGCTCGGGCATGCTCGCGCCGCTGGCCAGGGTCGGCGCGCGGCTGGCCGGGCGCGCGATCAAGCTCGCCACCATGCGCGGCGTGCAGAGCCAGGGCATGCTGTGCTCGGCGCGCGAGCTGGGGCTGTCGGACGACCACTCGGGGCTGCTGGAGCTGCCCGCCGGCACCGCGCCCGGCGCGGACGTGCGCGAGCTGCTCGAGTTGGACGACCACGTGCTCACGATCAAGCTGACGCCGAACCGCGCCGACTGCCTGTCGATCCTGGGCGTCGCGCGCGAGGTCGCCGCGCTCGCCCGCTCGAAGATGCGCGCGCCCGACACCGCGCCGGTACCGGCGCGCGGCGACGCCCGCCATCGGGTAACGATCAGCGCCCCAGAAGGCTGCGGCCGCTTCACCGGACGGGTCATCCGCGGCGTCGACGCCCGGGCCGCGACCCCGGACTGGATGCGCCAGCGCCTCGAGCGCGCCGGACAGCGGTCTATATCGGCGCTGGTCGACGTCACGAACTACGTCATGCTCGAGCTCGGGCGGCCGCTGCACGTCTATGACCTTGACAAGCTGAACGGCACGATCGACGTGCGCTTCGGCAGGAAGGGCGAGAAGCTGCGGCTGCTGAACGAGCAGGAGGTGGAGGTCGACGAGACGGTGCTGTGCATCACCGACGACTCGGGCGTCATCGGCCTTGCCGGAATCATGGGCGGGGATTCGACCAAGGCCGAGTCCGGAACGAAGAACATCTTCCTCGAATCGGCATTCTTCGCGCCTGCGGCGATCGCGGGCCGCGCGCGCCGCTTCGGCTTCGCCAGCGACGCTTCGCACCGCTTCGAGCGCGGCGTGGATTTCG
>DAHVFK010000351.1 GCA_027317055.1 Betaproteobacteria bacterium
AATCGGACCTTGGCCAGGCTCGTGACCGGCTCGGTCTGCGCGCTCGCCGTGCCGTCGCGGCTGAGCCGGCGGCAAAGCGAAACCAGGGCCGGCTCCACCTCCCCGCCCAGCACCGTACCTACGCCGAGGCTACGCAGCAACGCCTCGTTCATGGGGGCATAAAGCCCATAGACGCAAAGGTGCGCCTTGGGCGCAAGCTGCTTCACGCGCGGCAGCGCTTCGATCGCGATGCGGGTCGCGGTATGCATTCCCACGTAGAGCGCCACCACGTCCGCGTTTCCCAGGAACCCGGAGTCCAGCTTCTCGAGCGACAGATCGAGGCAGCGCACCGAAAAGCCTTCGCGCTTGAGCCAGGCGGCCGGCTGCGCAAGGGCGAACGGCTGCCGCCCCAGCTCGTAGGGGTTGACGAGTACGACTTCGAAGCCGTCGGCTACTTTGATTTCGGCCGCTGGGCGAAAGGCGCCGGGCCGGGCTCGCGGCTCGCCCCGGCTTCCTTCAGGCGCGAGAGGTAGTGCTGCCACATCTCCTCCTGGTGCAGGCCGTATTCGTACAGCAGTTCCCATGAATAGATCCCGGTGTCGTGCCCGTCGGAGAAGCTCAGCTGGATGGCGTAGCTCCCCGCGGGCTCGATGTGAGCTATCTCGACGTTCCGCTTGCCCGTCTGAAGCACTTCCTGGCCGGGGCCGTGCCCGCGCACCTCGGCCGAAGGCGAGTAGACCCGCAGGAACTCGCATGCCAGCCTGAAACTCTTGCCGTCGGCAAACGAGAGCTCCAGCACCCTCGACTTCTGGTGCAGCTTGATCTCGGTCGGTCGTGGCGTATTGCTTTCCATTTTGGCCAGTATAGCAACGCAAGACATCGGCCCTGACGGGGTTTCTCGACGGTGCGGCGCCGTCAGGAAGCCACTTATTTGTTGTTTCGCGGCCGAAAAGTGCCCGGCTACCCCTTGCAATCCGCGCCGGCCGCATCATACTTCCGGGTGTCGAATTCGCTATGGGTCAGTCAGCAGCACCCCTTTCGGGCGCCGCCTATCTACTCCAATATGTGATTTGATGCCCGCACCACGCTCGGCTCGGGCGACGCCAGACTTGGAGGTACGAAATGGCAACTGGCACTGTGAAGTTCTTCAATACGACTAAAGGGTTCGGTTTCATCCAGCCCGACGACGGCTCGAAGGATGTTTTCGTCCATATCTCCGCGGTGGAGCGAAGCGGACTCGGCTCTCTGAGCGAGAACCAGAAAGTATCGTTCGAGGTGGAGAAGGGTCGCGATGGCAGGGCGTCGGCCGTCAACCTGAAGGCAATCTGATCCAGGATGGCGAAAGAAGAATTGATCGAGATGAACGGCGTGGTCGACGAAGTTCTGCCGAACACGCAGTTCCGCGTGACGCTGGAAAACGGGGTGAAGGTCCTGGCCTACGCCTCCGGCAAGGTGAGGAAGCATCGAATTCGCATTCTTGCCGGCGATAAGGTGACGCTCGAAATGTCGCCTTACGATCTGACCAAGGCGCGAATCAATTTCCGTCACAAGGACGAGAGGGCTGCGCCGCCCGCCAGGCGTCCCACTACGCAGTATCGACGGCGCTGAATCCGGGCGCGGCATAGCAAGATCAGGGTCGGGATTGCCGGCCCTTTTCTTTGTCGAAGTACGTTACGCTACTCGCGCACGCGCGCGATCTTCTTGACGTCGGGCAGGCGCCGCAGCGAGCGCATCACGCGGGCCAGGTGCCGCCGGTTCGCGACTTCGAGCACGAACGCCATCGTGGTGTACAGCGAGCGGTCGTCGTCCATGCTGATCGAATCTATGTTGGCGCCCGCGTCGGCGATCTCGGAGGCGACCTTGGCCAGGACGCCGCGCTGGTTGGCGACCGTCACCTTGATTGCCGCCAGGAACAGGCGCGTGGTGCCGGGATCCCATTCCACGTCGATCCACTGCTCGGGCTCGATGCGCCGCGAACGCTCGATCTGGGCGCAATCGGTGGCGTGCACCACCAGCCCCTGGCCCTTCTTGATCGAGCCGACGATCTGGTCGCCGGGTATGGGGCGGCAGCAGCTCGCGAGCTGCACCGCCATGCCCTCGGTGCCGCGGATCGTGACGCTGCCGGTCGCCTTGGCCTCGTCGCGCGCGGAGTCCGCGTGCCGCAGCAGGCGCCGCGCAATCACTGCCGGCAACTGCTTGCCCAGGCCGATGTCGGCAAGCATCTCTTGGCGCGAGCGCGACACGCTGTCCCGCACGACCCGTTCCCAACTCGCGTCGTCGATTCCAGCCAGGCCGGTGCCGAGCGCCTTCAGCGCCTGCTCGAGCAGGCGTTCGCCCAAGCTCGCGGATTCCTCGTACTGCATCGTCTTGAGGAAATGGCGGATGTTCGCCCGCGCCTTGCCGGTGCGAACGTACTGCAGCCAGGCAGGGTTCGGCTTGGCATGGCTGGCGGTGATGATCTCGACCCGGTCGCCGTTCCTCAGCTCGCCCCGCAGCGGGACCAGCTCGCCATTGACCTTGGCCGCGACGCATCGGTTGCCGATGTCGGTGTGGACTGCGTAGGCGAAGTCGACCGCGGTCGCGCCACGCGGCAGCGACATGATCCGTCCCTTCGGGGTGAACACGTACACCTCGTCCGGGAACAGGTCTACTTTGACGTGCTCGAGAAACTCGGCCGAGTCGCCCGACTGGTTCTGGATTTCGAGCAGCGACTGCAGCCACAGGTGCGCCTGCTTCTGCAGGTCCGACAGCGATTCCTCCTCGTCCTTATACATCCAGTGCGAGGCGACCCCGGACTCCGCCACATGGTGCATGTGCTCGGTGCGGATCTGCACCTCGACCGGCAGGCCGTACGGGTCGATCAGCGCGGTGTGCAGCGACTGGTAGCCGTTCGCCTTCGGAATCGCGATGTAGTCCTTGAACTTCCCCGGAATCGGCTTGTACAGCGCGTGCAGCGCACCGAGTGCGAGGTAGCAGTCGGGCACGGTGTTGACGACGACGCGAAAACCGTAGATGTCGTGCACCTCGGAAAAGCTGAGCTGCTTCTCGACCATCTTCTTGTAGGTCGAGTACAGGTGCTTCTCGCGCCCAGTGACGGCTGCCCCGATTCCGCTGTCGACCAATTTCGACCTCATCGCGACCTCGGTCTTGCTGATCACCTCGCGCCTGTTGCCGCGCGCGGCCTTGGTGGCCTTGGCGAGCACGCTGTAGCGCAGCGGGTGAAGGTGGGAGAACGCGAGCTCCTCTAGCTCGTGATACAGCGCGTTCAGGCCGAGCCGGTTGGCGATCGGGGCGTAGATTTCCATCGTCTCGCGCGCGATGCGGCGGCGCTTGGCCGGCGGGACCGCACCCAGCGTGCGCATGTTGTGCAGGCGGTCGGCCAGCTTGATCAGGATGACACGCACGTCGCGCGCCATCGCGAGCAGCATCTTGCGGAAATTGCCCGCCTGCGCGTCCTCTGCGGACTGGAATTCGATCTTGTCGAGCTTGGACACGCCGTCCACCAGCTCGGCGACCGGGCGCCCAAAGGTGTCGGAGATCTCCGTCTTGGTAACCGAGGCGTCCTCCATCACGTCGTGCAGGAACGCCGCCATCAGGGTCTGACCGTCCAGGCGCCAGCCGGCGAGGATCTCGGCTACCGCTAGGGGATGCGAAACATAGGGCTCACCGGACTGGCGCTTCTGTCCCGCGTGCGCCGCTTCCGAAAAGCGGTAGGCGTCCGCCAGGCGCGTGAAGTCCGACGGCTTCAGGTAGGCGAAGCGCTTCTCATCGAGGACGGGTACGGCCGCCATGCGGGGGAGCGTACCCGATCGGGCCCCCCTTGCGAACACCCCGGGCACCGGCCCGAAGCGAACTCAGAGCAGCGAGCTGGGCGCCGCCGGTGGCGTGGGGTTGCGCTTGAGGACTTCGGTGCCGACTTTGCCGGCCGCGATCTCGCGCAGCGCGATCACCGTCGCTTTGTCCTTGTTGGTCTCGAGCAGCGGTGAAGCGCCGGCGGTGATCTGGCGCGCGCGATAGGTCGCCGCCAATGTCAGCTCAAAGCGGTTTGGAATTCTCTTCAGGCAGTCGTCTACGGTGATGCGGGCCATGTTTCGAGTTCCATTCAGAAAAGTTCGCCGATTCGTGCAAGTTGCCGGTCGGTGACCAGGCGCTCGGCGCGGATGATTGCCAGCAAGTCGCGCTTTGCAGCCTCGAACTCCTTGTT
>DAHVFK010000352.1 GCA_027317055.1 Betaproteobacteria bacterium
TTGCCCCACTTCGCGCTGCATCGGCACCGAGCCGACCTCCTCGCCGCTGTCCATCCAGCCGCTCGCCTCGTTGGAGCTCGCGGTGACAAACTGGGGCACTGCCTGTCCGGCCTCCATGCGCCACATGACGAAGATGCGCGGCTCGGCGGTGGTGATGTTCATGTAATAGCCCTCGCCCTCGGCGCGGTAAAGCTCCAGCATGAGCCCCGGATAAAGCCATTGCGCGGCGTCTGCCTCGCCGGGCACGGGTCCCACCGCAGCGCTGCGGTGGTACGGCGCGAGCACTGCGGCAACTTCCCACAGCTCGGATTGCCAGGGATTGTCCAGTGCGCGACGCCGCATTACCACCGCGACGCTCATCTCGGGTCGTTGCATGAATTAACTATAGCGCACGCCGGCTCTGTTAAGATTTTTCCTTGGCTCAGGCGGTCAAAGACACCATGCAGGACAAGGTTATCCCGATCCGCGCAGCAGGCACCGAGCGGCGCCCGGCCCCGCTCTACGACGGCACGCCGCTGGCCGACACGCTCGGGCGCGGGCTGCGCGACCTGCGCATCTCGGTCACCGACCGCTGCAACTTCCGCTGCGTGTACTGCATGCCGCGCGAGGTGTTCGACCACGAGCACAAGTTCCTGCCGCACAGCGCGATCCTGAGCTTCGAGGAAATCGCGCGCCTGGCGCGCGTGTTCGTCGGCCTGGGGGTGCAGAAGATCCGGCTCACCGGCGGCGAGCCGCTGGTGCGGCGCGACCTGCACCGGCTGGTCGAGCAGCTCGCCCGCCTGGACGTCGACCTCACGCTCACCACCAACGGCTCGCTGCTCGCCAAGCAGGCGCGGCGGCTGAAGGACGCCGGCCTGAAGCGCATCACGGTCAGCCTCGACTCGCTCGACGACGTGGTGTTCAAGGCCATGAACGACGCCGACTTCCCGGTGGCGAAGGTGCTCGAAGGCATCGATGCCGCCGCAGCCGCCGGGCTGGGCCCGATCAAGATCAACATGGTGGTCAAGCGCGGCACCAACGACGGCGAGATCGTGCCGATGGCGCAGCGCTTCCGCGGCACGGGACATATCGTGCGTTTCATCGAGTTCATGGACGTCGGCAGTACCAACGGCTGGCGCATGGACGACGTGCTGCCCTCGGCCGAGGTGGTACGCATGATCGCCGCGCACCACCCGCTCGAGCCGATCGGCGCCAATCACCCGGGCGAGGTCGCCGATCGCTGGCGCTACGCGGACGGTGCGGGCGAGATCGGGGTCATCTCCTCGGTCACGCAGGCGTTCTGCCGCGACTGCAACCGCCTGCGCCTTTCGACCGAAGGCGCGCTCTACACCTGCCTGTTCGCGCAGTCGGGCCACGAGCTCAAGCCGCTGCTGCGCGCCGGCGCGGGCGACGACGAGCTGCGCAACGAGATCGCCGCGGTCTGGCGCGCGCGCGCCGACCGCTACTCGGAGATCCGTACTGCCGAGACGGCGAACCTGCCCAAAGTCGAGATGTCGTACATCGGTGGCTAGGCGACCCCGTGGTTAAGCTCACCCATGCGGCACGGCCCGCGACCTTCGAGGTCGAGGCCTACAACGAGCGCGGCGAGATGGTGCCGACCGCGATCGCGGGCGAACACCCGCTCACGCTCTACCTGGACAAGCGCGAGATCGTCACCCTGATGACGCTCGGCCATGCACCCGAGGCGCTCGCGCTCGGCTACCTGCGTAACCAGCGCCTGGTCGGCTCGATCGACGAAGTCGAGGCGGTGCAGGTGGACTGGGAAACCGACTCGGTCGCGGTGACGACACATCGAAAGAAGAATATCGGCAACAAGATGAAGAAACGCACGGTCACCACCGGCTGCGGCCAGGGCACGGTGTTCGGCGACCTGATGGCCGAGATCGACTCGGTAAAGCTGCGCGACGACGTGTTCCTCGCCGATGCGCAGTTGTTCGACCTGATCGAGCAGGTGCGCCGCCACGAGACGATCTACAAGCAATCCGGCGCGGTGCACGGCTGCGCCCTGGCGCGCGCGACGGGGTCGGCTGCAGCCGAGATCATGATGTTCGTCGAAGACGTCGGGCGCCACAACGCGGTCGACGCGATCGCCGGGCGCATGTGGCTCGAGGCAATCGACGGCTCGGACAAGATTTTCTACACCACCGGCCGCCTGACCAGCGAGATGGTGATCAAGTGCGCGCAGATGCGCATCCCCTTCCTCGTTTCGCGCTCGGGCCTGACCCACATGGGCCACCAGGTCGCGCACAAGGTCGGCCTGACCATGCTCGGGCGCGCCAGCGGCCGGCACTACCTCCTTTTCAGCGGCGGGCAGCGCCTGCGGCGCACCGCCGTACAACCGACGGAGTTCGCATGAAACGACGCGCTGCGGCGGATTTCCGCTACACGATTGCGGCGCGCGAGAGCCAGGCCTGCGCCTGCCGCAGCGCGGCAATCTGATCCCCTCATAAATTGGTTCGGGTTCATTCCGGGGCCGCGCTCGGATAGCATTCCGAGCGGGAGGGGGTAAACATGAAAACAATGCACTGGAAGGTGTTGGGCGCGCTCGCGCTCGCGGCGGTCCTGGCCGCAGGCGCGGTCAATGCGGCGGAGCCGCCGCCGGCGCAGAAGGCGAACGCCGGCTACGCGGCGATTCCGCCCAACAAGGACGAGGACCTCAAGCTCTACTACGCGGACGGGCGCACGCTGAAAGGCCCCGCGGCGATGGCGCGCATGCAAAGCGACTCGGAGCTCATTCTCTGGCTGGCCGGAAACCAGTTCTTCGCCATGGACGACGTGGTGCACGCGTTCCAGGCCCAGCATGGCGGCATCAACGTCGGCGTGATCACGCTGCCGCCGGGGCTGCTGCTCACGGCGATCCAGAAAGGCGGCTGGACCTACGGCGGCAAGGACTACCCCGGCCGGCCCGACGTCTACGCCTCGGTCAACCTCGGCCACCTGAAAAAGCTCAAGGCCGCGGGGATGATGCAGCAGCACGCCATCTACATGCACAACGAACTGGTGCTCATGGTCGCCAAGGGCAACCCGAAGAACATCCGCGGCGTGGCCGACATCGGCCGCGCGGACGTGCGCACCTCGATGCCGAACCCGGAGAGCGAAGGGATCATGGTGTTCTACGGCCGCAAGGTGCTCGAGCGCCACGGGCTGTGGGATAAGGTCTCCGGCGGCAAGAAGTGCCGCTCCTGCCAGACCACGCCGAACAACTGGTTCACCTCGGTGCACCACCGCGAGACGCCGGAGCGCATCGCCGACGGCCGCTCGGACACCGGCTTCGTCTGGATCACCGAGACGATCCGGGCCCAGCACCAGGGCTCCCCGGTCGAGGCCGTGAAGCTGCCGCCCGAGGACAGCCTGCGCGACGAAGTGGCTTATGCGATCGGCGCGTTGAGCGCCAGCCCGCATGCAGGCGCCGCGTCGAGCTACCTGGCCTTCCTCGCCACGCCTGCGGCGGCGCAGGCGTACGCGAAGTACGGCTTCGTCAACGCGAGCCCGCAGGAACTGGCGCTGAAGCCGATCCCGTAACGGCGCGCTGCGCCTCGAGCTCGTTGCGCGAGGGGAAGAAGAGCGAGGTCGCGAGCATCCCGCCGGCGAGCGCGGCGAGGACGTAAAACACGTATCTGAAGCCCCCGCTGGTGGCGTGCAGCCCGGCCACCAGCGGCACGCCCACCGCAGCCACCCCGAGCGACACGACGTAGCGCACCGCGAGCACGCGGGCACGGTACTCGTCGGCGATGTAGCGTCCGACGATCGCGTCGTTGAGCGGAATCTGGCCGAACACCGCCAGCATCATCAGCAGCGCCGCGACCAGCATCGGCCAGCCGTCCAGGTTGGCCGCCAGGTACAGCAGCGGGATCTGCGCCAGCGCGACGCCGATCATCAGGCGCTTGAGCTCGGTGCGGTCGATCAGCGTGCCCATCAGCACCTGGGCGAAGGCAGCGATGGTGTACACCAGCGCCACCAGCGCGCCGACGCCGAAGTTGGTCTGGGTCAGCGCGCGCAGGCGCTCGTCGAACACCTTCGGCATCGACACCGTGGTCGAGTTGAAGATGATCCCGCCGCAGGCGGTCGCGATCAGCAGGATGGTGAAGATGCGCGTCATCGTGCGCCGATCGACGTGCAGCCCGACCGACTTCGAGGTCCGCGGCACGCGCCCCGGGTCGGGCACCAGC
>DAHVFK010000353.1 GCA_027317055.1 Betaproteobacteria bacterium
TGCCGGGCACGGCCATGGGGGTGAGAACGTAAAGGATCTCGTTTCGCAGGCCCGCCCCGTCCATGCGCGCGGCTTCCAGGATTTCGCCGGGGATTTCCTTGAAATAGGTGAACAGCATCCAGACAATGATCGGCAGGTTGATCAGCGTCAGCACCAGCACGAGGCCTGTGAGCGTGTCGAGAAGCCCGGTGTCACGGAACAGCAGGTAGATCGGGATCAGCACGCCCACCGGCGGCAGCATCTTGGTCGACAGCATCCACATCAGCACGTTCTTGGTCTGCCGGGACGGCACGAAGGCCATTGACCAGGCGGCCGGGATCGCAATCGCCAGGCCGAGCAACGTCGAGCCAAAGGAGATGACGACCGAGTTGTAGAAATGCAGCAGGTAGTCCGAACGCTGGTTGACCTCGGCGTAGTTCTCAAGCGTCCAGTGAAAGGCCAGGAACACCGGCGGAGAGGCGACCGCCTCGCCCTCGGACTTGAACGAGGTCAGGAAGGTCCACAGGATCGGGAAGAAGATGATGAGGCCGATCGCGAAGGCCACGGCGGTGACGACGATCTTGCGCGCGGGGGTAACGTTGCGCGCCATGGGTCAGGCCTCCAGGTTCTTGCCGATCATCCGCATGAGGAAGACCGCGACGATGTTTGCCAGCACCACGGCGACGATCCCGCCCGCGCTGCCGCCGCCGACGTCGAACTGCAGCAGCGACTGGGCGTAGACGAGGTAGGTGATGTTGGTCGAGGCATTGCCCGGCCCGCCGTTGGTGGTGACGAGGATCTCGGCGAAGACCGACAGCAGGAAGATGGTCTGGATCAGGATGACCACGGCAATCGAACGGGCCAGGTGGGGCAGCGTGATGTAGATGAAGCGGCTGATCGCCGGGGCGCCGTCCATCTCCGCCGCCTCGATTTGCTCGCTGTCGAGCGACTGCATCGAGGTCAGCAGGATCAGAGTGGCGAAAGGCAGCCATTGCCACGCGACGATGATGATGATCGAGAACAGCGGCGCGTGGGCGAGGAAATCGACCGGATGCAGGCCGAGCGCCGTCGCGAGATAGGCGAACAGCCCGTTCACCGGGTTCATCAGCATGTTCTTCCAGACCAGCGCCGAGACGGTGGGCATCACGAAGAAGGGCGCGATCACGAGGATGCGCACGATGCCTTGGCCCCACATCGGCTGATCCAGCAGCGCCGCCAGCGCGACGCCGCCAACCGTGGTGATCAGCAGCACCCCGAGCACCAGCTCGATGGTGTTCCACAGCGCTTTGGAGAAGGCCGGGTCGGTCAGGAAAAAGTAGTAGTTCTGCAGGCCGATCCAGTTATGCGGACCGGGGATCAACAGGTTGTAGTTCAGGAAAGAGAAATAAACCGTCATCGCCAGCGGGACGATCATCCAGCCCAGCAGCAATACGACCGAAGGCGAAATCATCCAGCGCGCGGCAACCCGGGAATGTAGCGTGGCCATGACCGGTCCTTGATCGGCGACGACGGAAATCTTGCGGGGCCGGCTCGCGACAGCCAGCCCCGCGGGGAGCGACGTGGTTACTTGTAGTAACCGGCCTTCATCATCTCGCGCCGGGTCAGAGACTGCGCGGCGGAAAGCGCCTGATTCACGTTCTCGGTGCCGGCGAGCGCAGCCGAGAATTGCTGGCCGACCGCGGTCGCGATGCCCTGGAATTCAGGGATGGCGACGAACTGCACGCCGACGTACGGCACCTCCTGGATCGAGGGATGCGTAGGATCGGCCGACTCGATGCTTTCAAGCGTGATGTTAGCGAACGGAACCTTGGCATATTGCGCATTCTCGTAGAGCGAGGCGCGCGTTCCCGGCGGCACGTTCGCCCAGCCGTCCCTCGATGCGACGAGCTTCAGGTAGTCCTTGGAGGTCGCCCATTCGATGAAGGTCTTGGCGGCGCCGGCCTGCTTGGTGCCGGCGGGGATGGCGAGGCTCCAGGCCCAGAGCCAGTTGGCGTGCTTCGTGATGCCTTCCTTGTGCGGCGCCAGCGCGAAGCCGACCTCCGTCGCCACCTTCGAGTTCTTCGGGTCGGTCACGAAGGATGCCGCCACCGTGGCGTCGATCCACATGCCGCACTTGCCCTGCTGGAACAGCGCCAGGTTCTCGTTGAATCCGTTGGACGACGCGCCGGGTGGGCCGTACTTGTGCATAAGGGCGAGGTACGTGGTCAGCGTCTCCTTCCACGGCTTGGTGTTGAACTGCGGATGCCACTTCATGTCGAACCAGCGCGCGCCGAAGGAGTTGGACATGGCAGTCAGGAAGGCCATGTTTTCGCCCCAGCCGGCCTTGCCGCGCAGGCAGATGCCGTAGACCCCGGCCGATTTGTCCGTCATCGCCTTTGCGGCCTTCTCGATGAAACCCCAGGTCGGCGAATTCGGCATCGTCAGCCCGGCCTTCTTCATAAGGTCGGCGCGATACATCACCATCGAGCTTTCGCCGTAGAAGGGCGCGGCATAGAGCTTGCCGTTGACGGTCAGGCCTTTGCGGATCGGCGGCAGGATGTCGTTCGCGTCCCAGCTCGCCGGAAGGTCGTTCAGGCTGAGAAGCCAGCCCTGCTTGCCCCAGATCGGAACCTCGTAGGTGCCGATCGTCATCACGTCGTACTGGCCGGCCTTGGTGGCGATGTCGGTCGTCACCTTCTGACGCAGGATGTTCTCTTCCAGCGTGACCCAGTTGACCTTGATGCCGGGGTGCGTGGCGTAGAAGTCGCTCATCAATCCTTGCATCCGGATCATGTCGCCGTTGTTGACGGTGGCGACGGTAATGGTCGTTTCAGCGTGGGCGGCACTCGCAAGAGCCGCAAGAGCGAATGCGCCGAACAGCCTACGAAGTTTCGATGTCATGGCTCTACTCCGGTTGCGATTCAACTCGACAACTGCGCAGGCACCTTGCTCCTCAGCACCCCCCGGGAAATCCTCCGCTCGCGCAAGGCCTGCGTCAAGTAGGCGGACGCAGAAACATGGAATCCCGCGAAGTCGGGCGCGATCCGGCACGCCGGTCGCGCCCGCGGCCGTTCAGGCCTTAGAATCCCGCCCCTGACATGACCGATAGCCTTCACGCATGAGCCCAATCGCACGCGAGGTCGCACGGCGCCGCACGTTCGCGATCATTTCTCACCCCGACGCGGGCAAGACCACGCTGACCGAGAAGCTGCTGCTGTTCGCCGGCGCGATCCACATCGCCGGCAGCGTCAAGGCGCGCAAGGCCACCCGCCACGCCACCTCGGACTGGATGGAGATCGAGAAGCAGCGCGGCATCTCGGTCGCCTCGTCGGTGATGCAGGCCGAATACCGCGGCTGCGTCATCAACCTGCTCGACACCCCGGGGCACCAGGACTTCTCCGAGGACACCTACCGCGTGCTGACCGCGGTCGACGCGGCGCTGATGGTGATCGACGGCGGCAAGGGCATCGAGCCGCAGACGCTGCGCCTGCTGCAGGTGTGCCGCGCGCGCAATACGCCGATCCTCACCTTCATCAACAAGCTCGACCGGGAGGGCCGCCCGGCGCTCGAGCTGCTGGACGAGATCGAGTCGGTGCTCGGCATGTCGGCCGTGCCCTTCACCTGGCCGATCGGCATGGGGCGCGATTTTCGCGGCGTGCTCGAGCTGCGCGCCCGGCGCATCCGCCTTTTCACGCCCGGACTCGACCGCCTTGACGCGAGGGACTTGGTCGAGATCGACGAAAACGATCCCGCCTTCCGCGCGCGCCTCGGGCACGGCTACGACGCCGCGCTGGCCGAGGCCGAGCTGCTGCGCGAAGCGGGCACGGCCTTCGATCGTGCGGAGTTCCTCGCCGCGCGCCAGACACCGGTGTTCTTCGGTTCGGCGATCAACAATTTCGGCGTCGGCGAGGTGCTCGACGCGCTGGTCGACCTGGCGCCCGCGCCGGGCAGCCGGCCCGAGCGCGGGCGCAGCGTCGCGCCCGATGAGCCCGGCTTTTCGGGCGTGGTGTTCAAGATCCAGGCCAACATGGACCCGGCGCACCGCGACCGGGTCGCGTTCGTGCGGGTGTGCTCGGGGCGCTTTTCGCGCGGCATGCGCCTGTCGAACTGCCGCACCGAGCGCGAGATCCGCACCAGCAATGCGGTTTCGTTCCTGTCGCAGCAGCGCGAAATCGTCGAGGAGGCCTACGCCGGCGACATCATC
>DAHVFK010000354.1 GCA_027317055.1 Betaproteobacteria bacterium
AATTCAACGTGCGCGAGATGCTGCGCCCCGCGGTCTTCGTGCCGGAGGCCAAGCGCCTGAACGTGCTGCTGCGCGAATTCCGCGCCAGCCGCAACCACATGGCGATCGTGGCCGACGAGTACGGCGGCGTCGCCGGGCTGGTGACCATCGAGGACGTGCTGGAGCAGATCGTCGGCGAGATCGAGGACGAGTACGACTTCGACGAAGCGAGCGACAACATCCTGGCGGAGTCGAGCGGCCGCTTCCGGGTCAAGGCCCTGACCCAGATCGCGGACTTCAATGCCGCATTCGGAACCCGCTTCTCCGACCAGGAAGTCGACACCATCGGCGGATTGGTGATCGCCGAGCTCGGGCGCCTGCCCAAGCGCGGCGAGACGCTCACCATCGGCGGCTTCCGCTTCCAGGTGCTGCGAGCCGACAGCCGGCGGGTCTACACCCTGCTGGTCGAAAAGCCGAAGTGAGCCGGCGTCGGGCAGCGGCGGTCGCCCTGCTGGCCGGCGCGGCGACCGTCGGCGCGTTCGCACCGTTCGGCGCCTACCCCCTCGCGCTACTCGGGTTTGCGGCGCTGATCCAACTGTGGGTCAAGGCGCCGCGACCGGCGGAGGCATTCCGCACCGGGTTCTGGTTCGGGCTCGGCCTGTTCGGCTGCGGCGTTTCCTGGGTCTACGTCAGCCTGCACCGTTTCGGCGCCATGCCGGCCCCGCTCGCAGCCGTCGCCACGCTCGCCTTCTGCGCCATTCTTGCCCTCTACCCTGCGCTCGCAGGCTGGCTGCAGGCACGCGTCAAGGCGCCCGATGCGATTCGCGCCGCGTTCGTCATCCCGGCGTCGTGGACCCTGCTCGAATGGCTGCGCGGCTGGCTGCTCACCGGGTTCCCGTGGCTTTCGGCCGGCTACGCTGGAGTCGACACGCCGCTCGCGGGCCTGGCGCCGCTCGGCGGCGTGTACGCCATGTCGCTCGCGACGCTCGTGTGCGCCGGTCTGCTGTGGTGCGTGGTGCGCGGCCGCGCGCGCTGGATCTCCGTGGCCGCCTTCACCGCCGTGCTCGGCGCGGGCTGGGCGCTGCGCCAGATCGAGTGGACCACAGCTTTCGGCGCGCCGTTTCGCGCCGCGCTGCTGCAGGGCGATATCCCGCAGGAACTGAAATTCGACCCGCGGCGTTACGCGAACACCCTCGAAACCTACGCCCGCCTATCCGAGCGCAGCGACGCCAAGCTGATCGTGCTGCCCGAGACCGCGCTGCCGCGTTTTCTCGACAGCATCGATCCGGACTACCTGCGGCGGCTGGGCGACGCCGCGCGGCGCAACGGCGGCGATCTGCTGCTGGGCGTGCCGACCCGCGCGGCGCCCGGCGAGTACTACAACAGCGTGCTCAGCCTGGGAACCTCGCCGCGGCAGATCTACCACAAGGCGCACCTGGTCCCTTTCGGGGAATTCGTGCCGCCGGGCTTCGGCTGGATCGTTCACATCCTGTCCATTCCGTTGGCGGACTTCTCGCGCGGGGCGCCCGACCAGCCGCCGCTCGCCGTCGCGGGCCAGCGCGTCGCGGTCGACATCTGCTACGAGGACGCCTACGGCGTCGCGATCGCGCGCGCGCTTCCCGTCGCGACCCTGCTGGTGAACGTCTCGAACGTGGCATGGTTCGGCGATTCGCTCGCGCCCGCACAACACCTGGAGATCGCACGCCTGCGCGCGCTCGAGACCGGGCGCATGATGCTCGCCGCGACCAACACCGGCATCACCGCCGCGATCGGGCGCGACGGGCAGGTGATCGCGCGCCTGCCCGAGTTCGTCGTCGGCCGGCTGGAAGTGCGGGCGCAAGGCTACGCCGGCGCGACGCCTTACTCGCGCACGGGCGATTGGCCCGCGCTCGCCGCGGCACTCGCGCTGCTCGCGCTCGGGCCGCTCGTCGCGCGCGCGAGGCGAAGCCGGTAAAATCCGCCGCTTCCCCATGCTCACCTTCCAGCAGCTCATCCTCCGCCTGAACCAGTTCTGGGATCTCCAGGGCTGCGCGCTGCTGCAGCCCTACGACATGGAAGTCGGCGCCGGAACCTTCCACACCGCGACCTTCCTGCGCGCGATCGGACCGGAGCCGTGGAAGGCGGCCTACGTGCAGCCCTCGCGCCGGCCCAAGGACGGCCGCTACGGCGAGAATCCGAACCGGCTGCAGCACTACTACCAGTACCAGGTGGCGCTCAAGCCCTCGCCCGCGAACATCCAGGAGCTTTACCTCGAGTCGCTCGCGGCGCTCGGCGTCGACCCGAAGGTGCACGACATCCGCTTCGTCGAAGACGACTGGGAGTCGCCCACGCTCGGCGCCTGGGGCCTGGGCTGGGAAGTGTGGCTCGACGGCATGGAAGTGACCCAGTTCACCTACTTCCAGGAGGTCGGCAGCCTGCCCTGCAAACCGGTGCTGGGCGAGATCACCTACGGCCTCGAGCGTCTGGCGCTCTACCTGCAAGGCAAGGAAAGCATCTTCGACCTGGTCTGGACGCCGGGGGTGAGCTACGGCGACGTCTACCACCAGAACGAGGTCGAGCAGTCGCGCTACAACTTCGAGCTCTCCAATGCCGATATGCTGTTCGGGCACTTTTCCCAGTTCGAGGCCGAGGCGAAGCGCCTGATCGAGGCCCAGTGCGTGCTGCCGGCCTACGAGATGGTCCTGAAGTGCTCGCACGCCTTCAACCTGCTCGACGCGCGCGGCGCGATCTCGGTCACCGAGCGCGCCGCCTACATCGGCCGCGTGCGCGCGCTCTCGCGCGCGGTGGCGCAGGCTTACTACGAGTCGCGCGAGCGGCTCGGATTCCCGATGGCGAAAGGCGGGTCGTGAAGGAGGCCAGCCTTCTCGTCGAGCTGCTGACCGAAGAGCTGCCGCCGAAGTCGCTGCGGAGACTTGCCGACGCCTTTGCGGAGCAAGTCGTCTCCGAGATCATCAAGCACCGACTCAAGGACCACGATCCCAGGCACCGAACGTTCGCGACACCGAGACGGCTAACAGTCCTTATTCCGGACGTGCGCGCAAAGGCGCTCGACTCCGAACATTCGGTCGAAGGCCCGTCGAGCTCGAATCCGAAGGCAGTCGAAGGCTTCGCGAGAAAGCACAAGCTGACCGGCGATTCCCTGGAGCGGCGCCAGACGAACAAAGGCGAGATCGTAGTCGCAAATTTCACCCTGACCGGGGTAGGGCTCGATGCCGTCCTGGCGGGAATCGTCGAGCAGGCTTTGGGCAAGCTTCCTGTCCAAAAGATGATGCGCTGGGGCGACGGTGAGGCGCAGTTTGTGCGGCCGGTGCACGGGCTGGTGATGATGCACGGCGCGCACGTGGTGCCGGGCACGGTGCTCGGGGTGTCGGCCAGCAGCACCACGCGCGGCCACCGGTTCATGTCCCTCGGCCCGATCGCGCTCGAGAACGCGGACGAGTACGAGGCGCGGCTGCGCGACGACGGCATGGTGATTGCGGATTTCGCCGCGCGGCGCACCGAGATCGAGCGCCAGCTGCGCTCGGAGGCGAAGCGGCTGGGCGCGGAGCTGGGCGAGTTCGCCGACCTGCTTGAGGAGGTCACCGCGCTGGTCGAGCATCCGAGCGTCTACGTCGGCGCGTTCGACGCCGCGTTCCTAGAGGTGCCGCAGGAGTGCCTGATCCTCACCATGCGGCAGAACCAGAAGTACTTCCCGCTGTTCGACGCGTCGGGCCGGCTGCTGCCGAAGTTCCTGATCGTCTCTAATATGCGCGTCGCCGACCCGCGCCACATCGTCGACGGCAACCAGCGCGTGGTGCGGCCGCGGCTCGAGGACGCGCGGTTCTTCTTCGATCAGGATCGCAAGCAGCGGCTTGAGACCCGCGTCCCGAGGCTTTCGAAAGTCGTGTTTCACGGCAAGCTCGGCAGCCAGAAAGAGCGCGTCGATCGGCTTCAGATTCTCGCCGGACAGTTCGCCCAGCGGCTCGGCGCCGACCGGACGCTCGCGGAACGCGCCGCGGAGCTCTGCAAAGCCGACCTGTTGACCGGAATGGTGGGCGAATTTCCGGAGCTCCAGGGGGTCATGGGGCGCTACTACGCGCTGCACGACGGCGAGCCACGTGAAGTGGCGGACGCGATCGAAGCGCACTACCTGCCGCGCTTCGCCGGCGACCGGGTGCCGCAGGCGCCGATAAGTTGTGC
>DAHVFK010000355.1 GCA_027317055.1 Betaproteobacteria bacterium
CAGGAACACGAACAGGAACGGGCAGTCGAGCAGCAGCGCGATCGCGGCGCCGGAGACGAACTCGCGGATCTGCTCGACCGCGTTCAGGCGCGCCACCAGCACCCCGGTCTGGCGGCTCTCGAAGTACGGCAGCGGCAGGCGGAACAGGTGGCGGAACACCGAGTGCCCGAGCACCGCGTCCACCCGGTTGCCGGTGTGCAGCACTAGGTACTGGCGCATCCAGGTCATGACCGCGCCGAAGGCCATGAACATCGCCAGGCCCAGCCCCACCACCCAGAGCGTACTTTCGGTGTGGTGCACCACGACCTTGTCGATTACGACTTGGGTGAAGATCGGCGTAGCAAGTCCGACCAGCTGGATCGCTAGCGACGCGAGCAGCACCTCGCGCCAGATGCGCTTGTGGCGCAAGAGCTCCGGCACGAACCATTTGAAACCGAAGGCCCGCGGCCGGGCGCGCGCGTCGTCGGGATCGTTGGCCGGGGCCGCGTCGCGGCACAGCAGCAGCAGCTCGGGCTCGAACGCGGCGCGGAACTCGGCCAGCGGCAGGGTCTGCGCCTCGCGGCTGGAGCGCTGGAGGAAGACCAGCTGGGCACCGTCGCACTGGGCCAGGATCACCGGCGCGAGCGCCGCGGGCTCGCCTTCTGCCGCGCGCCGGAACGCGATGCAGGGAAACGGCGCGGACTTGAAGTCGAGCCGCGCGGCCTTGCCGCGGCCGGCGCGAAAGCCGAGCGCGCCGAGCGCGGCGAACAGCTTCTCCCTCGAGTACGGCGGCGGGAACTGGCCGAGGAACAGCCCGGGGTCGAACGGAACGCGGTGCAGCGCGCACAGCTGCCCCAGCGTCCAGACGAAATCTTCCCCGGACATGTGCCCCAGCACGGCGCCCCCCGCGCCACGCTGCGACATCATGCGACTCCCCATTTACATGGCCAGCATAGCCCGCGTTGGGCGCGGAGCAAAGCAATAGGACAGTCGGATAAAAAGTGCTAGCGCGTGCGCGGCACGACTTCTGCGTCAGTCGTCGTCGTCATCCCTGTGGTGCCGGCGTTCGCGCCACTCGCGCCTATCGCGGTATTCGGGGTAGGCGCGCTCGTACTCGATCGACATCCGCGGCCCGGGGTCGTAGTACGAGGGCGTCGGCGCCGAGTAATACACCTGCGGCGGCGCGACGTAGTAGCCGTCTGGCGACGCCTCGTAATAGACCGGCGGCGGCGCGCCGTAGACGGGTGCGGGAGCCACGTAAACGGGCGCAGGGATCCCGATGGAAAATCCGAACCGGACGCCGCCATCCGCGAGCGCCGTGCCGCCCGTCAGGGCGAAGAGAGTGAGTGCAGCAACCAGTTTTCCATGCGCGCGCATTGCGATTCTCCTTTCCACATAACGCGTTTCACGATGCGTCTGCATTTTGTCCGAAGCGGACGAAACCTACCGTGAGAAACGGTAACCAATTGTTATCCGCTCCGTATCGCGATTCGTTTGTGCATTAGTGTGCGCGCGCATGCGTCGCCGGGCGGCGACAAGACCGCCCGGCGCGAGAACTAGGTCGCAAAGCGCCTCACATTCTCCAACGCGCGGGCGGCGACGGGTCTATGTTGGTTGCCTCGCTTGGCGTATCCAAAGGGGGGTGCCGTGAGTGACCCGAGAATGTGGATGATCTGGCCGGACAACGTGGCGTTGTCCATTCTGGTGCTGGTGCTGATCGCGATGTTCGCCCTGTACGCGGCGCGCGCCCCGATGCACGGGCTGCTGCGCTCGGCGAGCCATGCGCTCGGCGGGCCGCTGCGCCTGGGGTCGCGCTGGCTGTTCGGCGTGGCAGCGGAAATGCGCGCGCGCAACAAGGCCGTGCTGCTGGCGCAGGGCCGGCGCGAGACGGGTCAGCGCATCGAGCGCGAGTTCGAGCGCCTGGCGCTGCTGGTGGCGCGCGACCTGCAAGGCTACCCGACCCTGCAGCGCAAGCTGCTGGAGGAGATCACGCGGGTCGAGGAGGACTACAAGAAGTGCGGCGAGGTTCCGCCGCCGCCGCCCGACTGGGTCGACGCGGTGACCGCGGTGGCCAAGATCAAGACCGGCGGTGGCGAGGTGGTGCAGAAGATCCTGCTCGACATCCGCCAGTCCCTCGAGAGTATCCACGACAAGGCGCTGGCCGAGTACCGCCGCGCCTACCAGATGCGCCACAGCATCCTGGAAGGCTTCATGCCGTACTGGCGCTCGCTCGACAAGACCATGAAGCAGGTCGACAAGAACATGTCGGGCATCCAGGACGCGGCGGCCGCGGTCGACGCGCAGATGGCGAGCTACAAGGAGATCGCCGCCCGTAGCGATGAGGCCGAGAGCAGCCTCACGAACTCGGCGTTCACGCAATTCTTCATCGCCGCCCTGGTGATGGGAGTCGCGCTCGGCGGTGCCTTCGTCAACTTCAAGCTGATCGCGCTGCCGATGTCGGAGATGGTCGGCGCGAGCGACTACCTGACCGCGACGCTGCGCACCTCGGAGGTCGCGGCGCTGGTGATCATCCTGGTCGAGGGCTCGATGGGCCTGTTCGCGATGGAGTCGCTGCGCATCACGCACCTCTTTCCGCGCATCGCAAATCTTAACGACCGCATGCGCCGGCGCATGGTGTGGATCTCGCTTACTCTGCTCTTGACGCTGGCGGGGATCGAGTCGGCCCTGGCGCTGATGCGCGACATGCTGATCCAGGACAAGCAGGCGTTGCTGCAGTCGCTCGCCGCGACCCCCGCGGTAGTGAGCGAGGGCTGGCTGGGCCATATCCCGACCGCGGGTCAGATGGTGCTCGGCTTCATCCTGCCGTTCGCGCTCGCCTTCGTCGCGGTGCCGCTGGAATCGTTCATCCATTCGGCGCGCACCGTCGGCGGTGCGCTGCTGGTGAACCTGCTCGGCGCGATCGCCTTCGCGCTGCGCATCCTGAGCAACCTGGCGCGGCACGCCAGCCGCGCCCTGGTGCACGCCTACGACGTGCTGATCGTCTTGCCGCTGGTGCTGGAGCACGCCCTGCGCTCGCTGCGCAAAGCCCCTGCGGCGCCCGTCCTGCGCGAGCTCGGCCATGAATAGCAAAGCGCTCCTGGCTTCCCTCGCCGCCGCCGCCCTGGCGCTCGCCGCCGCCGGCTGCGGCGACTCGCGCAGCCACGCGCAGGCAGTCTACGTGCTGGTGGACACCTCCGGCACCTACGCGCGCGAGGCCGGCAAGGCAGAGCGGGTGATCAACTACCTGCTCGGTACGCTTCGCCCCGGCGACTCGCTCGCGGTGGCGAAGGTCGAAAGCCGCAGCTTCAGCGAGAAGGATATCGTCGCCAAGGCGACCTTCGACACCCGCCCGAGCCAGGCCAACGCGCAGAAGCGCGCCTTCCGCGACAAGACCGAGGCCTACCTGAAGTCGGTGCAGGGCACCGCCCACACCGACATCACCGGCGGGCTGATCCAGGGCGCGGAGTTCCTGAACGAGACCGGCGCCGGCACCAAGACCATCATCGTCTTCTCCGACATGCAGGAAGATCTCGACAAGGTGACGATCCGCAACTTCCCGATCCGGCTCGACCACATCCGCGTGATCGCGCTCAACGTCACCAAGCTGAACAGCGACAACATCGACCCGCGGCGCTACCTCGGCCGGCTGGACGCGTGGCACAAGCGCGTCAAGGCCGCCGGCGCCTCGGAGTGGAAGGTGATCAACGACATCGAGCGGCTGGACGGCATCTTCGCCAGCAGCTAGGCCAGGCGCTCCACCCGCACGCCCTTCGCCTGCAGCGCGGCGACGATCGCCTCGCTGTGGGCGCGGTCGCGCGCTTCGAGCAGGAACTCGACTTCCGGGGTGCGCACCGAGGCGGTGCCGAACAGGCGCTGGTGCTGCACTTCGACGATGTTGCCGCCGGCCTCGCCGATCAGCTGCGCGACCTTGGCCAGGCTGCCCGAGACGTCCGGCATCGACACGCGCAGGCGCGCCAGGCGCCCGTCGCGCACCAGGCCGCGCATGAGCACCGCGGCGAGCATCCGGGTGTCGATGTTGCCGCCGGTGAGCGCGATGCCCACACGCCGGCCGGCGAAGCGCTGCGGGTGCTGCAGCAGCGCCGCCAGGCCCGCCGCGCCGGCGCCCTCGGCCACCGTCTTCTCGATCTCGATCAGGG
>DAHVFK010000356.1 GCA_027317055.1 Betaproteobacteria bacterium
GTAGTACGGCGCGCCATAGGTGAACTTGATCGCGTTGGAAGAATCGAGGCCGTAGCCGTATTTGGTGTCAGGGTAGGAATACGAGCCGTTTTGCCTGCAATTCGGGCCGGTCGCGGGATCCGACTTCAACGTGCACCAGACGCGGTCCGGATAGTTGCTGACCAGGTTGGCGGTCGACACCGTCGGCCCGCCGCCGTTCATGTCCATGCTGTCCTTGCGGAAGGCATTCATGGTCGAAAGGCTCACGCCGTCGGTCGGCACCGCGGTCCAGTTGGCGGTGTTGGCGGCGTTCATCGCCGGCTTCGAAGAGCCGTCGAAGTTGACCGCCGGAAAATAGCGAATGGTCGGGTTGTAGTACTGGGTGTTCAGGTCCGGCGTCATCAGCGGCGGGTCGCCGACCTCGCAGTTGGCGAGCGTATCGGTGATCGATCCGCCCGAATCGAGGGAATCGAAGCACAGCCGGTTGCTGCCGCCGAAATGGCGCCCCAGGTAGTCCGGCGTGTACTGCTGGACCATCGAGCCCGAATCGTCGAGGATCAGCATGATATTCGGCGGCACGTTGGCCGCTGGCAGCGCCAGCGGCTGCTGCGCGATGTCGGTCGGCGCGGCGTACACGTCTGCCGCCAGCGCAATTGCCGAGACAATCGCGAGATGGAATGTCGTGTGCAGCAGCTGTCTGGTTTTCATCTTTATCTCCCGCGCGGCGGTGCTCAGTAGACCGTCGCTTGAACGATGCTCACCGAATTGCGCGGACCTGTCACGCGCACGGTAATTCTGTAGAACGCGCCCGTCGGCGCGGCAATCGCGTAGCCGCCGTAGCTCGCTTGGCCCCTGGTGCTCGAGGAATTGCTCGTTGCGCCGCTGGCGCGGATGCAATTGACGCTCGCCGGGTCGCCGGGCAGCTCGCACAGGCGCTGGATGACGTAGCTCACCTGGTTGCCGGCGGCGTCGGTGCCCGCGCTCGCTGCAGTGCTCCAGTCGAAGGGCGTCTTGGTGGGGTCGCCGCCCACCAGGTCGACGTTGGTCTGAAATGTCGAGTAATAGGCGCTTGCCGGGATGTCGACGTACAGCGGCGGGCCGCCGTTGCTCATCAGCCAGCCGCGCCCGGCCTCGATCCCCAGGTCGCCCGCGGCAGTGGCGCTCTGCTTGAACGCCAGGTTGCTGGCGATCAGGCTGCCCGTATCGACCCCGCGCATCAGCGCAAGTCCCGCCAGCGACATGGCGACCAGCACGATCAGCGCGATGAACAGGATCGCGCCGCGCTGCGCGCGCAGCGATACCAAGGCGAGCCGGCTCACGAGACCCTCCAGATCATGTTGCGCAGCGGGACCACGGTCTCGAACACGCGGTAGCGGTAGCAGCGGTCCTGGCTGGTCGCCGTGGTGACGTCGATCGCGCTGAAGGCGGACCCGGACCCGGACCCGGACCAGACCGGAATGGCGGTGGTCGCGGCGCAGTTGCCTCCCGGCGTCGCCGGTCGCTCGTAGCTTCCCACCCGCGCCAGCACCGCGAGCCGCACCGCGATGACCTGTTGCCACTCCGCGCCGGTGGCGGGTGTCGTGCTGTCGTAGCTGTCGATGATGCCGTCGTTGGCCACGTACGTCGTGTTGCTGACCGTTCCGTTGTTGACGCCGTTGTCCTTGCCGTACTGCGCTTTCAGGTCGACTATGCCGTCGAGCAGGTCGTAGGGCGTGCCGCCGGTGGCGCTCTGCAGGACATTGTCGGTCAGGCGCAGCGATCCCTGGCAGCCCGAGGTGCAGGTCGGGTCGGTCTTGACCACCGAGTAGATGTGAACGATCGGGTTGCCGAGATTGAACACCAGGCTGTTGGTGCCGTAGGCGGGAAATAGCCCGCCGCCGGACGGGTTGTAGGGCGCGCTGCCGCCCGGATTGTGCTGAATCTTGGCCGCCGACGTCTGGATCGTGGTGATCTGCTCCAGCGTGCAGACCACGGGCGCGGTGCCGCTCACCAGCAGCACCTTGTCGCCGACCGTGAAGCCGGCCGTGCCGTCAACGTTCAGTTCGGCCGAGCTGTTCGGCATCGGCTTGGTGAGCGTGCTCGGCACCATGCGGTTGGCGTCCGACGAATACATGATGGTGAGCGTGTCGGGGGTCCCGGCGGTGTGGGGCGGTAGGTTAATGACGACCGGGGCGAGCGTGAGGTTCCGCAGCGTGCCGCCCAGGCTGCCCGAGTAGTTCGGGTCGTAGTACCAGTTGATCGTGCCGCAGCCGAGCGCGCGCGAGTCGGCGAGGCCGTAACCCGCCATGCGCAGGTCGCGCTGAACCGTAAACAGCGCGATCGTGCCGTTGGTCTGCGCCCCAGTAGCGCCAAGCGTGGAGCGGTTGAAGTTGTCGCTGGAGAGATAGGCTTGCGTGATGATCAGGATGCCGATCAGGCCAATCGCGACTGCGACCAGTATCTCGACCAAGCTCATTCCGCGCTGTATGCGTTTCATCGCCCGCCTCACATCGGATCGTTGATCTGGGCGACCATGATGTAGCGGCTCACCACCGTCTCGCCGGGGCGTTTCCAGCGCACGGTGACCGTCGCCTGCCGGCCGACGATCGTGATGACCGGCGCGGTCGTGGCCGGAGCGACCGGATCCTGCGGCAGGAGGCTGGCGACCCGGGTGTTCCAGGCCGTGCGGCGGGCGTTTCCCGCGCCGGCGTCGTCGTAGCTCAGGATGTTGGCGCGGTCGACCCACATCTGGCCGACGATTTCGTTCGCCAGATAAGCGGCCTCGGAGCGGTATTTCGAGTCGATCGTGGTGCGGATGCCGACCGCCTGCATGCCGAGCATGGCCAGTATCCCGATCGTGAAGATCAGGATCCCGACCAGTGCTTCCAGCAGCATGATGCCCTTTTGCTGCGATGCCGGTTTTATTGTCATAGGAAATTCACTCTCGTCAGCATTTGCGCGGGTCGTTCGCGGCGGTAACCTGTGGGTCGCACATGCGCGATTGCCCGCCCGACGATACAAGAATGCGCATGCAGCGCATGGTGCCGTTGGTCGGGTCGACGTACTGGCAGGTGCCGGAGGTGTTGGTGACGTCGATCTGAGTGATGCCGCCCGCGGGGACGCGCCCCAGTCCCGTGAACACCACTGTCGAGCCGCCGGCCACCGTGATCCTGGCGTTGCTCGTACCTTCGGTCGCCGAGCGCGATTGAACCAGCTGCGGCGCGACGGTGTCCGAGGGCGCGGCATTGCAGGCGCCGGTCGGATCGGCTTGGCTTACAACCCAGGCGAGCGACGTCGTGCTGAGCGTGCAGGCAGCCGTCAAATCGCTCACGAACTGGAATCGCACCGGAGAATTGCGGCGGATCGCTTCGTTGCGCGCGAGCTGCAGCCCGTCGAGTGCAGAGCCCGCAGCGTTGCGGATCTGCGAGTTCTGCAGAAAGATGCCGAACGAGGGCACCGCCACGAACAGCACCAGAGCGACGATGGCCAGGCCGATCATCAGCTCGATCAGCGTCACGCCGCGTTGAAAGAAACGAATCAGCACGACTCGCCCTTCTTCGTCACCCAGCAGGTCGCCGAGTTGTTCCAGCCCGTCACAGGCGAGCTGAAAGTCGAAGTCCTGACGTTGGATTCGTTGATGGTGTACTGGAATCCGGTCACACCGCCGAGTCCGGTGGCAGTGATCGTGTATGTCTGATCCCCTAGTGCGCTCGCTGTGCCGGACACGCAGGTAATGGTGAAGTACTTCGCATTGGCGCCGCTCGGCATGGCCACGCCGCAGGCTCCGCCGGTGCCGTACATGCGGTTGTCGGCGTAGTATTTCTCCAGCTGCAGGCGTGCGCCCGAGAGGTTGGAGACCGCCTCGGATATCTTGCCGCGCTGGATGTACTGGATGTAGGAGGGTACGGCGATCGCCGCCAGGATCGCCACGACCACGACGGTGATCATGAGCTCGATCAGTGTGAAGCCGGATGCCTTGCGCATGGGAATCCCCTTTGTCCGTGAATGCATGCTAGGAGCTTGCCGAGCAAGTATGCAAAAGCGGGCGACCGGCGGCCTGATCCGCGGCGTGAACGGCGCCTGGGGCCCACGCAGGTAGGACATTCTTCACATTCGGAGTCGGGCCGGCCGATTGGCGTATAATTCGCCGCTCGTGCGCCGAGACGATGGCGGC
>DAHVFK010000357.1 GCA_027317055.1 Betaproteobacteria bacterium
CTGCGGCGTTGAGCGGTATTAAGATCCATTGCGGTCTCCCTTGCCGGCACGATGATCGCACGACTCGGCATGCGGTATCCTAGCAGGCGAACATCCTGCCATCCGCGCCATGAAGGCCCGCGCCATCCTCGTTGTCGTACTGCTCCTGGCCGCCGCGCTCGGCGCCGGTGCCTGGTGGTGGACGCAGCGCGCGGCCCCCGCGTCCGGCGGCGCGATCGTGCTCCACGGCAACGTCGACATCCGGCAGGTGGACCTCGCGTTCAACTCGGCCGGGCGCGTGACGCAGATGTTGGCGCGCGAGGGCGAGCGCGTGGACAAGGGGCAGTTGCTCGCGATGCTCGACACGCAGCGCCTGCGCCAGGTCGAGGCGCAGGCCGCGGCGCAGGTCGCGGCGCAGGGCGAGGGGGTGGCGCGCCTGGAAGCGGGATCGCGGCCGGAGGAGATCGCCAAGGCACGCGCCGACGCCGAGGCCGCGCGGGTGGACGCGGCGAACGCCGCGCGCTCCTACGCGCGGCTGCGCGACCTGGCGGCCAAGCACTTCGTGCCGCAGCAGCAGGCCGACGACGCGGGCGCCGCGGCCGAGGGGGCGGCGGCGCGGCTCAAGAGCGCGCGCGAAGCGCTGCGGCTGGTGGTGCTCGGCCCGCGCAAGGAGGACATCGCGGCCGCGCGCGCCACGCTGGCGGCGAACGAGGCCGCGCTCGAGGTCGCGCGGCGCGACCTGGCGGAGGCCGAGCTGCGCGCGCCCTCGGCGGGCGTGATCGAGAGCCGCGTGCTCGAGCCGGGCGACATGGCTTCGCCGCAGAAGCCGGCCTACACGCTCGCGCTCACCGATCCGCTGTGGGTGCGGGTCTACGTGCCGGAGACCGACCTGGGCCGGATCCGGCCCGGCGGCGTGGCCGAGATCAGCACCGACAGCCGGGCGGGCATGCGCCACCGCGGCTGGGTCGGCTACATCTCGCCGACCGCCGAGTTCACGCCCAAGTCGGTCGAGACGCGCGAAGTGCGCACCACGCTCGTGTACCAGGTGCGGGTGTTCGTCTGCGCGCCTGCCGAGGGGCTGCGCCTGGGCATGCCCGCCACCGTTTCGATCGAGCCGGACCAGCCCGCGCCGGCGCAAGGCGGCCGCGCGCCGGACCCCTGCAAAAGCGGCGCATGAGCGCACCGCAGGCGGTGCTCGAGATTGCCGGCGCGGCGAAGACCTTTCACGCCGGCAAGCGCGTGGTGCGCGCACTGCGCGGGGTGAGCCTGAAGATGGACCGCGGCCTGGTGATGGGGCTGGTCGGCCCGGACGGCGCCGGCAAGACCACGCTCATGCGGCTCGCCGCCGGACTGCTCGCGCCGGACGAGGGGCGCATCACTGTGCTGGGGCTCGACGCCACGCGCCAGTCGCTCGAGGTGCAGGCGAGCCTGGGCTACATGCCGCAGCGCTTCGGCCTGTACGAGGACTTGAGCGTGCAGGAAAACCTCGAGCTGTACGCCGATCTGCAGGGCGTGCCGCGCGCCGAGCGCGCCGCGCGCTACGCCGAGCTGATGAAGATGACCGGCCTGGCGCCCTTTACGGCGCGCCTGGCGGGGCGCCTGTCGGGCGGCATGAAGCAGAAACTGGGCCTCGCGTGCACGCTGGTGCGCGCGCCGCAGCTGCTGCTGCTGGATGAGCCGACTGTCGGCGTCGACCCGGTGTCGCGGCGCGAGCTGTGGCAGATCGTGTACCGGCTGGTCAAGAGCGAGGGCATGAGCGTGCTGCTCTCGACCGCCTACCTGGACGAGGCCGAGCGCTGCGACCGCGTGCTGCTGCTGCACGAAGGAGAAGCGCTCGAGGAGGGCGAGCCCGCCGCGCTCAGCGCGCCGATGCGCGGGCGCTGCTTTCTCGCGCACGGCGGGAGCGCCGGCAAGCGCGCGCTGCAGGAAGCGGCACTGCGCGCGCCGGGCGTGATCGACGCGCTGATCCAGGGCGCCGACGTTCGATTGGTGACCGAGGAGGGCGCCGCGCCGCCGGCGCTTGAGGGCGCGCGCGTCGAGCCGGTCGCGCCGCGCTTCGAGGACGCCTTCGTCGCCCTGTTGCACGAGCGAAAAGCATCACGCGCAGAGTCCGTCAAAACGTCGGTCCATGAACACGAGAACCTTCGACGCGACGAGGTGGTGATCGAGGTGCGTGGCGCGCAGCGCCGCTTCGGTGACTTCTACGCCGTGAAGGACGTCAGCTTCGAGGTGCGCCGGGGCGAGATCTTCGGCCTGCTGGGCGCCAACGGCGCGGGCAAGTCGACCACCTTCCGCATGCTGTGCGGGCTGCTGCCGGCGAGCGCCGGATCCTTGCGCGTGGCGGGCGTGGACCTGCGCCGCGGCGCGGCGGCGGCGCGCGCGCGCATCGGCTACATGTCGCAGAAGTTCTCGCTCTACGGCAACCTGAGCGTGCGCCAGAACGTCGAGTTTTTCGCCGGCGCCTACGGCCTCGCGGGCGCGCGCCGCAGCGAGCGCGTGGCCTGGGCGCTGGACGGGTTCGACCTGCCCGAGGCCGCGGACGACGCGAGCGCCGAGCTCGCGCTGGGCTACAAGCAGCGCTTGGCGATGGCCTGCGCACTGATGCACGAGCCCGAGATCCTGTTCCTCGACGAGCCCACCTCGGGCGTCGACCCGCTCGCGCGGCGCGAGTTCTGGCGCCGCATCAACGCGCTCGCGCGTGGCGGAGTGACGGTGCTGGTCACGACCCACTTCATGGAGGAAGCCGAGTTCTGCGACTGCCTGGCGATCATGGCCGCGGGCGAGATCCTCGCGACCGGGAATCCGTCCGAGATCAAGGGCCGCGCGCGCGCCGCGGGCGGACCCGAGCCGACCATGGAGGATGCCTTCATCCGTTTGATCGAGGCCGCCGCCGAGGTAAGCCCATGAAGGCGCGCGGCGGCAGGGCGATGCGGCTGCGCGGGCTGGTGCGCAAGGAGTTCCTGCAGATCCTGCGCGACCCGAGCAGCATCGCGATCGCGTTCGTGATGTCGGTCGCGCTGCTGCTCCTGTTCGGCTACGGGCTGTCGCTCGACGTCGAGCGCGTGCCGGTCGCGCTGGTCATCGAGCAGCCGAGCGCCGACAGCGCCGATTTCGCGGCCTCGTTCGAGGGCTCGCGCTACTTCTCGCCGCGCCGCATGCCCGACATGGGCACGGCCAGCGAGGCGCTGCTGGCCGGCTCGGTGGACGCGATCGTGCACCTGCGCGGCGAATTCGCCGCGCGCGAGCGCAGCGCGGCGGGCGCGGCGGTGCAGGTGATCGTCAACGGCGTCGACGCCAACAACGCGCGCCTGGTCGAGGGCTACCTGGAGGGCGCGCTGTCGACCTGGCTCGCGCAGCACGCGTCGGCGAAGGGACTCGATGCGCCGATCCCGGTACGCATCGAGCACCGCGTCTGGTACAACCCGGACCTGCGCAGCCGCAACTTCCTGGTGCCCGGGCTGGTGGTGGTGATCATGACCCTGACCGGCGCGCTGCTGACCGCGATGGTGATGGCGCGCGAGTGGGAGCGCGGCACGATGGAGGCGCTGCTGGTCACCCCGGTCGCCGCGGGCGAGATCCTCGTTGGCAAGCTGCTGCCGTACTTCGTGCTCGGCATCGGCGGCATGCTGCTGTCGGTGGCGATGGCGCGCTGGCTGTTCGGCGTGCCCCTGGTGGGCTCGTTCTGGCTGCTGCTCGCGACCTCGTCGGTGTTCCTGCTGGTGGCGCTCGGCATGGGGCTGCTGATCTCGAGCGTGGCGAAAAGCCAGTACGTCGCCGGCCAGGTGGCCCTGATCACCACCTTCCTGCCGGCCTTCCTGCTCTCGGGCATGATCTTCGAGATCGGCAACATGCCCGCGGTGGTGCGCGCGATAACGCACCTGTTCGCCGCGCGCTACTTCGTCGCCATCGTCACCACTCTGTTTCTCGCCGGCGACGTCTGGTCGGTGATCGTGCCCAACACGCTCGCGCTCGCGCTGATGGCGCTGATCTTCCTCGGTTTGACCTGGCGCAACGCGCGCAAGCGCCTGGAGTGAGCGAGCCGTGTGGCGCCGCATCTTCGCCCTCATGGTCAAGGAGTTCCTTACCCTGCTCAAGGACGTGCGGGCGCGTGCGGTGCTGATCGTGCCGCCGCTGATCCAGCTGCTGGTG
>DAHVFK010000358.1 GCA_027317055.1 Betaproteobacteria bacterium
TTTTCCTTGGCCGCCTCGCGCATGCGCGTTTCGGCGATCGTTTCGCGCGCAATGGCGGCGCTGTGCTTTCGTTTCATGGCCGTCGTGTCCTTTTCGTGAGGGGGCGATTCTACCCGAGCAGCGCCGCCTTGCGGCCGCGCTCGACGTCGATGCCGGCCAGAAGCACGAGCCCGATCACGAAGTAGCTGCCGACGGCGAAGATGCCCAGGCGGTGGTTGCCGGCGAAGATCCAGGTCACCAGGCCGTAGGTCAGCGGGCCGAAGATCGACGCGGTCTTGACCGCCAGACCCCACAGGCCGAAGAACTCGGCCAGGCGCGCCGGCGGCGAGAGCACGCCGACCACCGCGCGCCCGGCGGCCTGCGACGACCCCATGCACAGGCCGGCGATGTTGGCCGCGAGCCAGAACGCCGGCGCGCCGGTGGCGGTCCCGGCGATGGCGATCATCACGATCCAGCCGACCAGGGTGAGCGCCACCGCGCGCACGTGGCCGATCGCATCCTGCAGGTAGCCGAAGGCGAAGGCACCGGCGGCGGCGGTGAAGTTGACCACCAGGATAAGGGTGATGGTCTGCTGCGTGGTGAATTTCATCTCTTCCTGGGCGTAGATCGCCGCCAGCGCGATCACCGCCGCGATGCCGGCCTGGTAGAACACGGTGCACAGCAGGAAGCGCCGCAGGTCGCGGTACTGGTGTGCGTGGCGCAGCGTCTCGTTCACCCGCGCCCAGGCGGCGCGCGCGGCCCCCGCCACCGGTAGCGGCTGCGGCAGGGCGCGCTCGCGCAGGTAGAGGAAAGTGGGCACCGAGGCGAGCGCGAACAGCGCCGCGGTGATCAGCATGCTCGCCGGCACATAGTCCGACGCCGGCCGGCCGAGCTTCTGCGCCCAGGTAATGTAGGCCAGGCTCGCTCCGAGCGAGACGATGCCGCCGAGGTAGCCGAAGCTCCAGCCCCAGCCCGAGACGCGCCCCATCGCGCGCGAATCGGCCAGCTCGGGCAGGAACGCGGCGATCAGGTTCTCGCCTGTGCCGTAGAAAAAGTTGGAGGCGATGAGCAGCGCGAGCGCAAGCGCGACCGCGCCGGGGGCGGCGAACCACAACAGCGCAGTGAACGCGACGCAGCCGACGGTGCTCGCCAGCAGCAGGCGCTTCTTGGCCGCGTGCGCGTCGGCCCATGCGCCGACCAGCGGCCCGCTCACCACGATCGCGGCGTACGACAGCGACAGCGCCGCGGTCCATGCGAAGGTGGCCCATTCCGCCTTGCCGGCGACACCGGCGACGAAATAGGCGCTGAACACCGCCGTGATCACCACGGTCGTGTAGCCCGAGTTGGCGAAGTCGTACATGCTCCAGGCCCAGACCTCGCGCAGCGAGACGTCGGGCGCCAGGGTGCGGTGCTCTGTGGAGGAAGCCATGGCGAATTCTAGCTTTGCGGTATAGTCTTCAGGGGAAGGATTGATGGCATGCAGCAAGCGGTGAAAACCCCGGCAGGCGAGCACCGCCTGACCTTGACCGAGGTCCTCGACTGGCTGATCGAGGACGGCATGGTCGACCCCGACGCTGCGGCGCAGCTGAAGAAGGAGCGGCGCTACTACCGCGGCGTCCAGCATCCCCTGGTCAGCGTCGCGGAGCAGAAGTGGAAGAGCCTGGCGGCGCCGCAGCGCGCGCTGACGCTCGAGCCGCTCGCCGAGTGGCTGGCGAAGCGGGTCGGCATGCCCTATCTGCACATCGATCCGCTCAAGATCGATTTCTCGGCCGTGACCGACGTCATGTCGAGCGCGTACGCGACGCGCTTCCGCATCCTGCCGGTCGGCATCCGCGCCAAGGAAGCCGTGATCGCCACCGCCGAGCCGTTCGTGCGCGAATGGGAGCACGAGCTTGCCGTCATCCTCAAGCTCGAGGTGCGACGGGTGATCGCCAACCCGGCGGACATCGAGCGCTACCAAGTCGAGTTCTACAACCTGGCCAAGTCGGTCAAGGGCGCCAACAAGTCCGCCACCGGCGCGAGCGGCCTGTCGAGCTTCGAGCAGCTGGTCGAGCTCGGCAGCGGCAACAAGCAGCTCGACGCCAACGACGCGCACGTGGTGCGCGTGGTCGACTGGCTGTGGCAGTACGCGTTCGAGCAGCGCGCGAGCGACATCCACATCGAGCCGCGGCGCGACGTCGGCATCGTGCGCTTCCGCATCGACGGCGTGCTGCACCAGGTCTACCAGATACCGACCGCGGTGCTGAACGCGATGACCAGCCGGATCAAGATCCTCGGCCGCATGGACGTGGTCGACAAGCGCCGCCCGCAGGACGGGCGGGTCAAGACCCGCACGCTCGACGGCCAGGAGGTCGAGCTGCGCCTGTCGACCCTGCCGACCGCCTTCGGCGAGAAGCTGGTGATGCGCATTTTCGATCCCGACGTGCTGATCCGCGACTTCACCGAGCTCGGCTTCACGCGCGAGGACCACGAGCGCTGGCGCGAGATGACCGAGCGCCCGAACGGCGTGGTGCTGGTCACCGGGCCGACCGGCTCGGGCAAGACCACCACGCTCTACTCGACCCTCAAGCAGCTCGCGACCGCCGAGGTCAACGTCTGCACCATCGAGGACCCGATCGAGATGGTCGAGCCGCAGTTCAACCAGATGCAGGTGCAGCCGGCGATCGAGATCGGCTTCGCCGACGGGCTGCGCGCGCTGATGCGCCAGGACCCGGACATCATCATGGTGGGCGAGATTCGCGACCTGGAGACCGCCGAGATGGCGGTGCAGGCGGCGCCCACCGGGCACCTGGTGCTCTCGACCCTGCATACCAACGACGCGCCGAGCGCGGTCACAAGGCTGCTCGAGCTCGGCATCGCGCCCTACCTTCTGAACGCGACCCTAAACGGCGTGATGGCGCAGCGCCTGCTGCGCACACTGTGCCCGCACTGCAAGCGCAAGGTCGAGCTGAACCGCGCCGACGACGAGGCGGCGTGGGACACGCTGGTTGCGCCGTGGAAGTCCAAGCGTCCGGCGACCATGTACGCTCCGGTCGGTTGCCTCGAGTGCCGCATGACCGGCTTCCAGGGGCGCATCGGGGTGTACGAGACGCTCATCTGCACCAGCGAGGTCAAGGAGCTGGTCGCCGCCGGCGCCGACCTGGCGCGGATACGCGAGCGGGGCTACAAGCAGGGCATGAAGCCGCTGCGCATCAGCGGCGCGATGAAGGTGGCGGCCGGGCTGACGACCATCGAAGAGGTCCTCAAGGTCGCGCCGCCGGCGCGGGATCTCTCGGCGGCCTGAGCGCGTGCGCCGCAGCCTGCGCCGGTTCCTCGCCCACGTGAAGCGCGACGCGCTGCTGCGCGGCGTGCTGCTGTACGTCGCGATCACCGGGCCGCTCGCGCTCGGGCTCAAGTTCGCGCTCTCGCCCTACCTTTCGCCCGAGGGGCTCGCGGCGCTCGACGCGGCGCTGCTCGCGCTGCTCGCCGGCGGGTTCATCTTCGTGCTGGTGCAGGGGTCGCTGCGCCGCGGCGAGGACGAGATCATGGCGCTGCGCTCCGACAGCGAACGCTTCCGCAGCCTGACCGCGCTGTCGGCGGACTGGTTCTGGGAGACCGACGCCGAGCATCACCTCACCTGGCTTAGCGGCGGTGCGCCGGTGATGATGATCTTCGGCCAGGGCGCCGCCTACGGCAGGCGCTTCTGGGAGGCGCCCGGGGTCGAGGTCGAGCCAGAGGCGCTGGCGCGGCACCTGGAGCAGATCGGCTCGCAGCAGCAGTTCTTCGACCTCGAGATCGCGCGCCGCGACGAGCGCGGCGCGCGCGTGTTCCACATCGTCTCGGGGCAGCTGCGGCGCGACGCGGGCGGTAACTTCGTCGGCTATCGCGGCGTCGGCCGCGACGTGACCGAGCAGCGCAGCGTCGAGCGCGCGCTGGCGGCGGCCAAGGAGCGCCTCGAGCTCGCGCTCGAGGGCGGCAAGCTCGCGACCTGGGACTGCGATCTCGAGAACGAGGCGGTTCACCTCGGCACCGGCTGGGCGCAGGTGCTCGGGCGCAAACCCGACATCAGCGAGCCGAACGCGGACCAGGTGCGCGAGCTGATGCATCCCGACGATCGCGCTGCGGCGCACGACGCGTTTGTCGCCGTGCTTAGGGC
>DAHVFK010000359.1 GCA_027317055.1 Betaproteobacteria bacterium
CTTCAGATGTTGGAGGACGCAAGCCTCTCGCGCGACAACCAGGGCGATCTGTTCCTGAACAAGCACAAGGAACCGGCCGAGGCGGAGCCCGCGGCCGATCCGCTGCGCGATGCGCTGGCGCAGGTCAACCCCGACGAGCTCTCGCCGCGCGAGGCGCTCGAGCTGCTTTACCGGCTCAAGCGCCTGTGACGCCGCTGGTCGACATCGGCGCCAATCTGACTCACGCCGCGTTCGCGGACGACCTGGAGGCGGTGCTCGCGCGCGCGCGCGGCGCGGGGGTGGGCGCCATCGTGGTCACGGGCACCAGCGTCGCCGAGAGCCTCGCCGCCGCGCACCTGGCCGACGCGCACAACCTCTACGCGACCGCCGGCGTGCACCCGCACCACGCGCGCGACTGCGACGACGCCACGATTCCGGCGCTGCGCGAAATCGCCGCGCATCCGCGCGTGGTCGCGATCGGCGAGTGCGGCCTGGACTACAACCGCAATTACTCGCCGCACCCGGACCAGGAGCGCTGGTTCACGGCCCAGCTCGAGCTCGGCATCGAGCTCGGCAAGCCGCTGTTCCTGCACTCGCGCGATGCGCATCCCCGCTTTGCCGAGATCATCAGGTCGCACAAGCCGGAAAAGGCGGTAGCGCATTGCTTTACCGGGGAACGCGACGAACTGCACGCCTACCTCAAGCTCGGCCTCTACATCGGCATCACCGGCTGGATCTGCGACGAGCGGCGCGGGCGACATCTGCTTTCGCTGGTGCGCGAGATTCCCGCCGACCGCCTGCTGCTGGAAACCGACTCGCCCTACCTCACCCCGCGCGACATGCGGCCGCAGCCCAAGGCGCGCCGCAACGAACCGGCGTTCCTGCCGCACGTGCTGCGCACGCTCGCGCGCGCGCTCGGGCGCCCCGCCGAAGAGGTCGCGGCGCAGACCGTGCGCAACGCGCGCGCGCTGTTCGGCCTGCCGCAGCCCGCATGAACCTCGCCCAGCTCCTGCTGCGCAGCGCCCGCTGGCTGCCCGAGCAGCCCGCCCTTGCCGTGGGAAGCAAGGCGGTGAGGTCGTACGCGGAGATGGCCTCTCGGATCTCCAGGCTGGCAACTTCCCTCAGAATCAAATTCTCGCTCGCCGCCGGCGATCGAGTCGCGCTGGCGATGAAGAACTGCCCCGAGTACTACGAGCTGCTGTTCGCCTGCTGGCACGCCGGGCTGGTGGCGGTGCCGATGAACGCCAAGCTGCACCCGCGCGAGTTCGCCTACATCCTGGAGAACTCGGGCGCACGCCTGTGCTTCGTCACGCCCGACCTCGAGCGCGCGGTCCCGAACGGGATGTCGGTCTCGTCCGCCGCGTACAAAAAACTCTTCCTAGAGGAATCTTCAGTCCCTGCGGAAGTCGCGCCCGATGCGCCCGCGTGGCTGTTCTACACCAGCGGCACGACCGGCGTGCCCAAGGGCGCGGTGCTCACCCACCGCAACCTGCTGTTCGCGACCCAGGCCTATTTCGCCGACATCGACAGGCTCGCGCCCGGCGACTCGATCCTGCACGCGGCGCCGCTGTCGCACGGCTCCGGCATTTACGGCCTGCCGCACTTCGCCGCCGGCGCGCTGAACGTGATCCCCGAGTCGGGCCACTTTGAGCCCGACGAGATCTACGCCCTGCTCGATCATTGGCGCAACGTGTCGTTCTTCGCCGCGCCGACCATGATCGTGCGCCTGCTGGCGAGCCCGGCCGCGCGCTCGCCGGCGAACCTGAAGACCATCACCTACGGCGGCGCGCCGATGTACGTCGCCGACAGCCTGCGCGCGCTCGAGCTGTTCGGCCCGCGCCTGTACCAGCTCTACGGCCAGGGCGAGGCCCCGATGACGATCAGCGGACTGACCCAGGCCATGCACGCCGAACGGCGCGCGCTCGAGTCCTGCGGCATCGCCCGCACCGGGGTCGAGGTGGCGATCTTCGACCCCGACGACGCGCCGCTGCCGCCGGGCGAGACAGGCGAGATCGTTACTCGCAGCGACTGCGTGATGGCAGGCTACTGGCACAACCCCGAGGCGAGCGAGCGCGCCCTGCGCGGCGGCTGGCTGCACACCGGCGACGTCGGCAGCCTGGACGACGCCGGGTTCCTCACCCTGCGCGACCGCTCCAAGGACATGATCATCTCGGGCGGCAGCAACATCTATCCGCGCGAGATCGAGGAGGTGCTGCTGCGCCACCCGGCCGTGTCCGAGTGCTCGGTGGTCGGCCGCCCGCATCCCGAGTGGGGCGAAGAGGTGGTCGCCTTCGTCGTCTGCAGGCAAAGCGTCACGACGCGCGAACTCGACCAACTTTGCCTCGAGAACATCGCCCGCTTCAAGCGCCCGCGCGATTACCGCTTCGTCGAGTCCCTGCCGAAGAACAACTACGGCAAGGTGCTCAAGACCGACCTGCGCCGCCTGGCCGGGGCTGTGGCACAGTAGCGCGGTCATGGCACAGGCGCCCACCAAGCCCAAGCCCGAGGCCGCGGCAAAGCGGACGCTGATTCTGATCGTCGACGACAGCGAGGACATCCGCAATTTCTGGCAGGCCATGCTCAAGTCGAAGTACGACACGCGGGTCGCCCCCGACGGACGCTCGGGGCTGGCGGCGGCGATGAAGGCTCCGCAACCGGACCTGATCCTGCTCGACGTCGACATGCCGGGGCACAACGGCTACGAGGTGTGCGGCGCGCTCAAGTCCAACCCGGCTACCGCGCGCATTCCGGTGGTCTTCGCCAGCGGGCGCAGCAATTCAAAGGACCAGGCGCACGGGCTCTCGCTCGGCGCGGTGGACTACATCACCAAGCCGCTCAGTGCGCCGATCGCCCTGGCGCGCATCGCGACCCACCTCGCGCTGGCGAACCAGACGCACCAGCTTGAGAGCCTGGTCGCCGAGCGCACGCGCGAGCTGCAGCAGACCCGCCTGCTGCTGATCCAGCGCCTGGCGCGCGCGCTCGAGATCCGCGAGGGCGGCGGCAATAGCAACCGCGTGGTGCGCATGGCCGAGTACGTCAAATTGCTGGCGCAGGCGATAGGGGCGAAGCCCGAGGTGTGCGAAATCCTGGCGCAGGCCTCGCCGCTGCACAACATCGGCACCCTGGGCGTGCCCGAGGCGATCATGCGCAAAACCGACGCGCTCGACCCCGCCGAGTTGCAGGAGATGCGCAAGCACCCCGCGATCGGCGCAGCCATCATCGGCGAGCACAAGGACCCGCTGCTCGCGACCGCGCGCGCGATGGCGCTGGCGCACCACGAACGCTGGGACGGCAAGGGCTACCCCGCGGGTCTCGCCGGCGACGCGATTCCCGTCGCGGCCCGCATTCTCGCCGTGGCCGACACGTTCGAGGCCATGACCGCCACCCAGCGCCGCCGCAACCCGGTCTCGGTCGAGCAGGCGGCGCGCGCGATCGTGGCGGAAGCGGGCAAGCAGTTCGATCCCGCCCTGGTAGCCGCGTTCCGCAAGGCGCTACCCAAGATGGCCGAGGTCAACCGGACCGTGCGCGACGAGCTGAAGGGAATCCACGACCTCGATTTCAGCAGCGACGAGACGGACTGAGCCGGCGGCGCGCAGCTATGATCAGTGCAGCCCGGCGAACGGCGCTTCGCCTTCGCGCTCGAAATCCGGCAGCTTGATCACTTCGCGCAGCACGCCGTCGTCGGAGAATTGCAGCCAGAAGATCCACCACCAGGGCGCCTCGTGGATGCGATAGCCCCAGTCGGTGCGCTTCATCCTGGGCAGCCGCGAGACCTCGAACGGCGGCCCGAGCAGCGCTTGCGCGTCCTTCATCGCCGCGACGCCCGGCTTGAGCCGCGCCACGTTCTCGACCGTGAGGCGCTGCTCGATGGCACGCATCACCCCGTCCGGGCCGATCTCCACCGCGTAGGTGTCCCAGCCCAGCGGCCAGCGCGGGTAGAACCACTCCTCGCCGCCGCCTGGCAGCGCGAGCTTGAGCGCCGGTGCGCCCATGGTCGACTCGACGTCCGCCGCGCTCGAGCGCGCGGGCACCAGCCCCCTGCCGCTGTAGGAGGCGCAGCCTGCGAGGAGCACCAGCAGCGCAAGCGCCGCGCGCAGCTACTCCCCCTTGCCCGGCTCGGCGGAGAAGTA
>DAHVFK010000035.1 GCA_027317055.1 Betaproteobacteria bacterium
TTCAAGCACCCGAGTGCGACCGAGCTGGAGCACGACTTTCTGTGGCGAACGACCCGATCCCTGCCGGAACGCGGCCGCATCGGCATTTTCAACCGGTCCTATTACGAGGAAGTGCTGATTGTCCGGGTGCATCCGGAGATCCTGCGCACCCAGGGGCTGCCGGACGCGCTGCTCGAAGACGACACCATCTGGCAGGAGCGCTATCGCTCCATCGTGGACCTGGAAAGCCATCTCTCTCGTAACGGAACGCGAATCATCAAGTTCTTCCTTCACCTTTCGAAGGATGAACAGAGAAAGCGATTCCTCGCGCGCATCGATGACCCGGACAAGAACTGGAAATTCAGCGCCGCGGACATTCACGAGCGCGGATTCTGGACGCAGTACATGACGGCATACGAGAATTGCCTGAGCGCGACCAGCACCGATCACGCGCCTTGGTACGTCGTTCCCGCCGATGACAAGGAGAACGCGCGGCTGATCGTTTCCCAGATCATCCTCGATGCGTTCAATGAGCTCGAGATGGCCTATCCCAAGACCACCGCGAAACGCCGGCGGGAATTGCAGTCCATTCGCAAGCAGCTGGCGAAATAACGTCCGTATCGTGGCTTCTCGAATGGGCAAAGCAGGCGACGGCACGCCGGTGGCCTTTGCGCTGGCGGGCGTGGTGGCGCTGCTGACGACATATTCCTACGCGAAGCTTTCGGCGGCCTATCCGAGCCGTGGCGGGACGGTCACGTTCCTGGACCGCGTCTTCGGAGGCGTCGCGTGCCTCATTGCATTGGCGGCGCTGAAGCGGGCGCTCCGATTGCATCAATATGCCGACCGACCTGCCCGCTCAGGAGTTCATCGAAGGAGAAGTCAACCATGACGTCAAAAGCGCTTTCACCCGAACTGCTGCACAAGATGGACGCCTACTGGCGCGCCGCCAACTACCTGTCGGTCGGCCAGATTTATCTTTACGACAATCCACTGCTCAAGCGGCCGCTGAAGCTCGAAGACGTGAAGCACATGCTGCTGGGCCACTGGGGCACGACCCCCGGGCAGAACTTCATTTACACGCACCTGAACCGGGCCATCAAGAAATACGACCTCGACATGATCTACGTCTCCGGCCCCGGTCACGGCGGCCCGGCGGTTGTGGGCAACACCTATCTCGAGGGCACTTACAGCGAAATCTATCCCAATGTCAGCCAGGACGAGGCCGGGCTGCGCCGGCTGTTCATCCAATTCTCGTTTCCCGGCGGCATTCCCAGCCACGCTTCGCCCGAGTGCCCGGGCTCGATCCACGAGGGCGGCGAGCTGGGCTATTCGCTCAGCCATTCGTTCGGCGCGGCGTTCGACAATCCGGAGCTGATCGTCGCCTGCGTGGTCGGCGACGGCGAGGCCGAGACCGGGGCGCTCGCCACGGCCTGGCATTCCAACAAGTTCCTCAATCCGGCCAGCGACGGCGCGGTGCTGCCGATCCTGCACCTGAACGGCTACAAGATTTCCAACCCGACCATCCTCGCTCGCATCGAGCGGGAAGAACTTGAGCAGCTGCTGCGCGGCTACGGCTGGACGCCCGTCTTCGTCGAAGGTCACGAGCCCGAGCCGATGCATGAGGCCATGGCCGCGGCGCTCGACGCGGCGGTCGAGCGGATCAGGGAAATCCAGCACGACGCCCGCGTCAACGGCAACCTCACGCGGCCGCGCTGGCCGATGATCGTGCTCAAGTCGCCCAAGGGCTGGACCGGCCCGAAGGTGGTCGATGGACTGCAGATCGAAGGCACCTTCCGCGCGCACCAGGTGCCGCTAGCCGACCCGGAGACCCATCCGGGACACCTCAAGCTGCTGGAGGACTGGCTCAGGAGCTACCGGCCGCAGGAGCTGTTCGACGCGCAGGGCCGCCTGAAACCGGAACTGGCCGAGCTTGCGCCAGAGGGTAACCGGCGCATGGGCGCCAATCCCCACGCCAACGGCGGCATTCTGCTGCGCGAGCTGCGCATGCCGGATTTCCGTGCCTACGCACAGACCGTGCCTAAGCCGGGCGTGCCCGGCGTCGGCGACACGCTCGTGCTCGGGCGCTTCCTGCGCGACGTGGCGAAGCTGAACGCCGAGCAGCGCAATTTCCGTGTCTTCGGTCCGGACGAGACCCTCTCCAACCGCCTGGGCGCCGTGTTCGAGGCGACCGATCGGCAATGGGACGCGAGGACCCTGCCGAACGACGAGTTTCTCGCCCCCGCCGGTCGGGTGCTCGATTCGATGCTGAGCGAGCACCAGTGCGAGGGCTGGCTCGAGGGCTACCTGCTTACCGGGCGGCACGGGCTGTTCAACTGCTACGAGGCATTCATCCACATCATCGACTCGATGTTCAACCAGCACGCCAAGTGGCTCAAGGTCACCGCGCACCTGCCGTGGCGGCGCAAGATCGCCTCGCTCAACTATCTGCTCGCCTCGCACGTCTGGCGCCAGGACCACAACGGCTTCACCCACCAGGATCCCGGCTTCATCGACCACGTGGTGAACAAGAAGGCCGAGGTGGTGCGGGTCTACTTTCCGCCCGACGCAAACTGCCTGCTGTCGGTGATGGACCATTGCCTGCACAGCCGCCATTACGTCAACGTGGTGGTCGCGGGCAAGCACCCGGCGCCGCAGTGGCTGACGATGGACGCCGCGCTCAAGCACTGCAGCGAAGGCATCGGCATCTGGTAGTGGGCCAGCAACGACCAGGGCAAGGCGCCCGACGTGGTCATGGCCTGCTGCGGCGACGTGCCGACGCTGGAGACGCTCGCCGCGGTCTCCATCCTGCGCGAACACCTGCCGGAGCTGAAGATACGGGTAGTCAACGTGGTCGACCTGATGAAGCTGCAGCCGCCGAGCGAGCACCCGCACGGCCTGAGCGACGTCGACTTCGATGAGCTGTTCACCAAGGACAAGCCGGTGATCTTCGCCTACCACGCCTATCCGTGGCTGATCCATCGCCTGACCTACCGCCGCACCAACCACGACAACATCCACGTTCGCGGCTACAAGGAAGAAGGCACCATCACCACGCCGTTCGACATGACGGTGCTGAACGACCTGGATCGCTTCCACCTCGTGATGGACGTCGTCGACCGCCTGCCGCAAACCGGCGACCAGGGCATCTACCTCAAGCAGCAGCTCAAGGACAAACTGGTCGAGCACAAGCAGTACATCGCCAAGCACGGCCAGGACATGCCGGAGATCCGGAACTGGAAGTGGACTCAAGCAGCTTGAGCCTCTTTTCCCCAGTCAGCATCCTGATCTCGCCGACCGACCCGATCGCGGCGCCGGGAATCATGGCGTCCGTCGGCGCGGCGGGATTCATCACCTACCAGATGCTCAAGCGCGTCGACAAGTATCGGGTCGAAGTCCTGCTCACGCTCGCCCTCGCCATGGCCGTCTACGCCCTGGCTGGACGCTCTGCTCCGCTCAGCGCATGCTGCCGTCGACCGTGAGCAGTTCGTAGATGCCAGTGGTTACGCAGCCGTAGGCAGAAGTACCGAATTCGCTGCGCCTCGGCCTAACTGCCAAGCCTGCGGCGCACCGGTTTCGCAAGTCTGGCGGAGAGAGAGGGATTCGAACCCCCGGTACCCGATGGGTACAACAGATTTCGAGTCTGCCGCATTCGACCACTCTGCCATCTCTCCGCATCGCGATGTGCTCGACGCGAAGGGCGAATTCTATCAGGCCCGGGTTATTTTCTCCGCGCCGCCCATGTAGGGCCGCAGCGCGTGCGGCACGGTGATCGAGCCATCCGCGTTCTGGTAGTTCTCCAGGATCGCGACCAAAGTGCGCCCGACCGCCAGCCCAGAGCCGTTGAGCGTGTGCACCAGCTCGGGCTTGCCCTTTTCGTTGCGGAAGCGCGCCTGCATGCGCCGCGCCTGAAAGGCCTCGAAGTTGGAGCACGAGGAGATCTCGCGGTAGGCGTTCTGGCCGGGCAGCCAGACCTCGATGTCGTAGGTTTTGGCCGACGAGAAGCCCATGTCGCCGCTGCACAGCACCACCGTGCGGTACGGCAGCGCGAGCTTCTTCAGGATCGTCTCGGCGTGCGCGGTGAGCTCCTCGTGGCAGCGGTAGGAGTCCTCCGGGCGCACGATCTGCACCAGCTCGACCTTGTCGAACTGGTGCTGGCGGATCATGCCGCGCGTGTCCTTGCCGGAGGCGCCCGCCTCCGAGCGGAAGCACGGCGAGTGGCAGACGAACTTGAGCGGCAGCGACTCGAGCGGAACGATCTCGTCGCGCACGAAGTTGGTGACCGGGTACTCGGCAGTCGGGATGAGGTAGAGGTCGCGGCCCTCGAGCTTGAACAGGTCGTCCCTAAATTTGGCCAGGCTCGAGACGCCGTTGGCGCACTCGCCGCTCACCATGTAGGGCACGTAGGTTTCGGTATAGCCGTGCTCCTGCGTGTGCACGTCGAGCATGAACTGCGCGAGCGAGCGGTGCAGCCGCGCCAGGCCCGCGCGCATCACCACGAAGCGCGCGCCGGCGAGCTTGGCCGCGGTCTCGAAATCGAGCATGCCGAGCGCGGCGCCGATGTCGACGTGGTCCTTGGGCGGAAAGTCGAACGCGCGCGGTGAGCCCCAGCGTCGCTGCTCGACGTTGTCCTGCGCACTCGTTCCCTGCGGAACGCTCTCGTGCGGCAGGTTCGGAATGCCGTCGAGGAACTGCCGCAGCCGCTCCTGCGTCTGCGCGAGCGTCTGTTCCAGCTTTCCGAGCCGGGCGTTGATCGCGCCCGACTCGGCCATCAGCGCGCCCGCGTCCTCGCCTTTGGCCTTGGCCTGGCCGATTCTCTTCGCCTGCGCGTTGCGCGCCGCCTGCAGCTCCTGGGTCCGGGTCTGGATTTCCTTGCGCTCGGCTTCGAGCGCAAGGAAGGCCTCGCGCGGGAAAGCGTAGCCGCGCGCGGCGAGGGGCGCCACCGCCGCGTCGAGGTTCGTCCTGAGCAACTGGATGTCGATCATTTCTTTCTCTTTCCTCCGGCTTCCGCGTCCAGGGCGCGAAGCTGCTCGAGTTTCTCGCGGATTCTCGCTTCCAGGCCCCGATCGGACGGCCGGTACCACTCGACCGCCGGCATCCCCTCGGGAAAGTAATTCTCGCCCGCTGCGTACGCGCCGTCTTCGTCGTGCGCGTAGCGGTATTCCTTGCCGTAGCCCAGGTTCTTCATGAGCCGGGTCGGGGCGTTGCGGATGTGCAGCGGCACCGGCCGCGTGCCGTCCGCGGCGACGAATGCGCGCGCCGCATTATAAGCGCTGTAGGCCGCGTTCGACTTCGCCGCGCAGGCGAGGTAGAGCACCGCCTCGGCGAGCGCGAGCTCGCCTTCGGGCGAGCCGAGCCGCTCGTAGGTCTCGCAGGCGTCGAGCGCGAGGCGCAGCGCGCGCGGGTCCGCGAGGCCGATGTCCTCGGTCGCCATGCGCACGATGCGACGCCCGAGGTACAAGGGGTCGGCGCCGCCGTCGAGCATGCGAACGAGCCAGTACAGCGACGCATCGGGGTGCGAGCCGCGCACCGCCTTGTGCAACGCCGAGATCTGGTCGTAGAACTGCTCGCCGCCCTTGTCGAAGCGGCGCAGGTTGCTGGCCAGCGCGGACTCGACGAACGCGGCGTCGATCGTGCCCGCCGGCCGGGCGTTCTGCAGGATCTCGACCGCGTTCAGCAGCCGGCGCGCATCGCCGTCTGCGAAGCCGACGAGGCGCTCGCGCGCGCCTTCGTCCGCGTCGAGCCCCGTGCGCGTGAGCAGCGTCCCCAGGTCCGGCGCCGACAGGCTTTCCAGCACGTAAACGGTGGCGCGCGAGAGGAGCGCCGAATTCACCTCGAACGACGGGTTCTCGGTGGTCGCGCCGATGAAGGTGAACAGCCCACGCTCGACGTAGGGCAGGAAGGCGTCCTGCTGTGCCTTGTTGAAGCGGTGCACCTCGTCCACGAACAAGATCGTGCGCCGGCCCGAACGCGCGAGCACGGCTTCCGCCTGCTGCACCGCTTCGCGGATCTCCTTCACGCCAGAAAATACGGCCGACAGCGCGATGAACTCGCACTCGAACGCAGTCGCCATGAGGCGCGCGATGGTCGTCTTGCCGGTCCCCGGCGGCCCCCACAGGATCATCGAGTGCGGCTTGCCGGACTCGAACGCGAGCCGCAGCGGCTTGCCCGGGCCGAGCAGGTGGCGCTGCCCGATCACCTCGTCGATAGTTTGCGGACGCAGCGCCTCGGCGAGCGGCGCGGCCGGCGCGGCGGTGCCGAATAGGTCGGCCACGCCGGCGCCTTAGCGCTCTCCGAGCACGTCGGCGCCCTTGGGCGGCGTGAAGCGGAACGCCGCGGGATCGAGCTCGGGGTTGAGCACTATGTCGTGGAAGCGCAGGCGCGTGGTCTGGCCGAAATGATCGCTCAGCTCCATCGCCTCGACGCCCTTGGGGCCGAGCCCGAGCCGGATGAGGCCGAAGCCCGCGTCGGAATCGCGCGGCTTGGCGTCGAGCCACTCGAGGCCGTCGCGCGCTCCGGCCTCGCTGAACTCGAACGCGCGCTCGACCTCCGCGCTGCCGGCGAGCAGCGCGGCAGGGGTCGAGCCGAGCGCCTTCGCCATCCGCCGCACCGTGACCTGGTCCAGATCCCGGTCGTAGATCCAGACGTCCTTGCCGTCGCCGACGATCAGCTGCGGCGTCGGCGCGGCGTAGGTCCAGCGAAACCGCCCTGGGCGCCGGAACTCGAAGCTGCCGCTGGATTTCTGCACCAGCTTGCCGTCGCGGTCGTAGACGCGCTGCTCGAACTCCGCGCGCGCAGAGCGGGTGTCGTGCAGGAAGGATTCGAAGCGCTCGAGCGCCGTGGCATGCGCTAGCGGCGCGCACAGCACGAGTATGGCGGCAGCCGCCGCCCGCAGCCAGGCGTGCATCTACTCGGCCTTCGCCGGCACCAGGACTTCGCGATTGCCGTTGGACTGCATCGGCGAGACCATTCCGGCGCGCTCCATGTCCTCGATCAGGCGCGCGGCGCGGTTGTAGCCGATGCGCAGGTGGCGCTGCACGAGCGAGATCGACGGGCGGCGGGTGCGCAGCACGATCTCCACCGCTTGGTCGTAGAGCGGGTCCTTCTCGCCGCCGCCTTCGCCGCCGCCGTTGGCGCCCGGCTCGGGTGCCTCGTGCGGCTCGAGCACGTCTTGCAGGTACTCGGGCGCGGCCAGCCCCTTGAGGTACTCGACCACCTTGTGCACCTCGTGGTCGGCGACGAACGCGCCGTGCACGCGCTGCGGCAATCCGGTTCCGAGCGGCATGTAGAGCATGTCGCCGGCACCGAGCAGGGATTCGGCGCCCGACTGGTCAAGGATGGTGCGCGAATCGACCCGGCTCGCGACCTGGAACGCGATCCGGGTCGGAATGTTGGCCTTGATCAGGCCGGTGATCACGTCGACCGACGGCCGCTGCGTGGCGAGGATGAGGTGGATGCCCGCCGCGCGCGCCTTCTGCGCCAGGCGCGCGATCAGCTCCTCGACCTTCTTTCCGACCACCATCATCAGGTCCGCGAGCTCGTCGATCACCACCACGATGTGCGGCAGCGGCTTGAGCGGCTGCGGCGAGCCGGATTCGATGGTCGCCGGGTCCTCCAGCGGCTTGCCCGCCTTCTCCGCGTCCGCCACCTTGTGGTTGTAGCCCGAGAGGTTCCTCACCCCGACCCACGACATCAGCTTGTAGCGCCTGTCCATCTCGGCCACGCACCAGCTGAGCGCGTTGGCCGCCTGCTTCATGTCGGTCACCACCGGCGTGAGCAGGTGCGGGATGTCCTGGTACACCGACAGCTCGAGCATCTTCGGGTCGACCAGGATCAGGCGCACGCTGCGCGGCTCCGACTTGTACAGCAGCGCGAGGATCATCGCGTTCAAGGCGACAGACTTGCCCGACCCCGTGGTGCCGGCCACCAGCAGGTGGGGCATATTCGCCAGGTCGGCCACCACCGGGTTGCCCGCGATGTCCTTGCCGAGCACCAGCGCGAGCGCTGAATGCGTTTCGTGGTACACCGCCGAGCCGAGGATCTCGGACAGGCGCACCGTCTGGCGGTGTGGATTGGGGATTTCCAGGCCCATGCACGACTTGCCCGGAATCGTCTCCACCACGCGAATCGACACCACCGACAGCGCGCGCGCCAGGTCCTTGACCAGGTTGACGATCTGGCTGCCCTTGACCCCGACCGCGGGCTCGACCTCGTAGCGGGTGATCACCGGGCCGGGATACGCGGCCAGGACCTTGACCGAGACGCCGAAGTCCGACAGCTTCTTCTCGATCAGGCGCGAGGTGAACTCGAGCGTCTCCGGGGTGACTTGCTCGGCGTCGTGGCGCGCCTCGTCGAGCAGCTTGAGCGGCGGCAGCGGCGTGTCGGGCAGGTCGTCGAACAGCGGCGCCTGCTTTTCCTTCTGCGCGCGCTCCGATTTCTTTATCTCGACGATCGAAGGTTCGATGCGCAGCGGCGGATGATCCTCTTCGCGCTTGCGCTCGGCCTCCACCACGAAGTCTCGTTCCTCGCGCGCGATCTCGCCCAGCTTGCGATCCTTGCGCCGCTCCCAGGTGCGCCGCGCGAGGCCGTAGAGCGACTCGAGCAGGAAGCCGGTGACTTCGGATACCGCAAGCCAGGAGATGCCGGTGAACAGGCTGAACCCGACCGCGACCAGCGTGATCAGCGCCAGGGTCGCACCGGTCAACCCGAACCCGCCCGCCACCAGGCGGCCCACCGACTGGCCGACCATTCCGCCGGCCGCGAGCGGCAGCTCGGCGGGCAGCGACTGCAGGCGCAGCGCCTCGAGCGCGGCACTCGAAACCAGCAGCAGCACGAAGCCCGCGAACGCGATCGCGAGCGGGCGGCGATCGATCAATCCGCTGCCGTCGATACGCCGGTAGCCCCAGACCACGACGTAGGCGCACAGCGCCGCCCACCAGTAAGCCGAAACCCCGAACAGGTAGAGCAGCAGGTCCGCGAGCCATGCGCCCAGCCGCCCGCCCGCGTTCTGCGTGACCGCGACGGTCGCGCTGTGCGACCAGCCGGGATCTTCCTTGTGGTAGGTGGCCAGGATCAGCAGCAGGTAGGCCGCCAGCGCAACCAGTACCAGCCACTTCGCCTCGCGCAGTAGGCTGGCGAGCTTGGCGGGAAGGGGGGCTGCGGAGGATTTTTGCGCTGCTGCCATTTCGGCCCGCTGGGAAGTGCGGAATTGTACCCCACTCCCTCCTCGAAACCGCAGCCCGGGCGGGCCCTTAGCGCCGGATCGTGAGATCCGTTCTAGCGCGAGCCTAGTCCGGCAGCAAGATCGACTCGTGCAGCACGATGGTCGAGCCGCGCATCTCGATGTAACCGCCCAGCTGCAGGTCTTTCATCACGCGGCTCACCATCTCGCGCGAGGCGCCGATCATCTTGGCGATGTCCTGCTTGGGCAGCCGCTTGGTCACCATCTTCTGGCCGTCGACCGTGTCCGCCATGTCGAGCAGCAGGCGAGCGACCCGGCCGTAGACGTCGAGCAGCGCCAGGCTGCCGATCTTGCGGTCTGCCTCGCGCAGGCGGCGCACCAGGCCGCGCATCACCGCCATCGCCATCTCGAAGTTGTCGGCCAGGCACTTGTTGAAGTCGCGCTTGGCGATCGACAGCAGTTCGCAAGGCTCTATGGCCAGCACGCTCGCCGAGCGGGGGCTGTCGTCGATCAGGCCCATCTCGCCGAAGAACTCCCCCGGCCCGAGGATGCTCAGGATCACTTCCTTGCCCTCGGCGTCGCTCATCATCACCTTCAGCCGACCCGAAAGAATGATGTAGAGCGAATCGGTCTGATCGCCCGCCACCATGATCGTCGCCCCGCGGGTCACGCTCTTGCGCGTGACCACCGTGGCGAGAGTGCGTAATTGTTCGTCGGGAACGCTCGAGAACAGGGGCACCGCTCTCAGCACTGTCGTCGAGACTGTCGTGGGTACGCCCGACATGCTCCTCCCCGCTTGGTATGGCAGCCGTGAACGTGACAATGTTAGCAGAATCGGTCGTTTATAATCGACCGCGATTGACCGAAGCGCAACTGCTGCCCCCCGCCCTGCCATGGCCACCCGCCACACCCGTCTACTTATCCTCGGCTCCGGCCCGGCCGGCTACACCGCCGCGGTGTACGCCGCGCGGGCCAACCTGCGCCCCCTGCTGGTCACCGGCCTGGCGCAGGGCGGCCAGCTGATGACCACCACCGATGTGGACAACTGGCCCGCGGACGCGAACGGGGTCCAGGGCCCGGAGCTGATGGAGCGCTTCCAGAAGCACGCCGAGCGCTTCGAGACCGAGGTCGTCTTCGACCACGTGCACAGCGCGCGCCTCGGCGAGCGGCCGCTGGCGCTCGAGGGGGACTTGGCGACCTACACCTGCGATGCGCTGATCATCGCCACCGGCGCTTCGGCCAAGTACCTTGGGCTCGAATCGGAGCAGAAGTTCATGGGGCGCGGCGTGTCCGCCTGCGCCACCTGCGACGGCTTCTTCTACAAGGGGCAGGACGTCGCCGTGATCGGCGGCGGCAACACCGCGGTCGAGGAGGCGTTGTATCTCTCCAACATCGCGCGCACGGTGACGCTGGTGCACCGGCGCGACAAGCTGCGGGCCGAGAAGATCATGATCGACAAGCTCATGAAAAAGGCCGCCGAGGGCAACGTGCGCCTGGAGTGGAACCATGTGCTGGACGAAGTTCTGGGCGACAAGAGCGGCGTCACCGGGGTGCGCCTGAAGCCCGTGGCGGGCGACAAGACCAAGGAACTCGCGATCAAGGGTCTGTTCGTGGCGATTGGGCACACTCCGAACACGTCGATCTTCGCCGGCCAGCTCGAAATGGAGAACGGCTACATCGTGACCCGCGGCGGGCGCAACGGGGACGCCACCGCCGCCAGCGTGGGCGGGGTGTTCGCCGCCGGCGACGTGCAGGACCACGTCTACCGCCAGGCCGTGACCAGCGCATCGAGCGGCTGCATGGCGGCGCTCGACGCCGAGAAGTACCTCGACAGCCTGGCCGGGTGAGGAATGCCGCCGTGCCGGCCGCACGCAAGCCGCCCGACCACGACCTGGAGTTCCGTCGCGCAGTGGCCGACGTGCAGCCGATCGCGCCGGCCCGGCGCCGCCCGCTGAGGCGCGCGCCGCCGGCGCCGATTCCGCAGCAGACCCGGCGCGACGAGCGCGCCGCCCTGGCCGAGACGCTAAACGGGCCAGTTTCGCTGGAGGACGCGCTCGAGTCGGGAGAAGAGCTCGCCTTCCTGCGCGACGGGCTTTCGCGCCAGACCCTGCGCCGCCTGCGGCGCGGCCACTGGGTGGTCCAGGACGATCTCGACCTGCACGGCATGAACCGGGCGCAGGCGGCGATCAGTGTGGCCGAGTTCCTGCACCGCTGCGCGTTGCGCGGCCGGCTCTGCGTGCGCATCGTTCACGGCAAGGGGCTGGGCTCGCCCAACCGCGAGCCGGTGCTGAAGCACAAGCTCAGGAACTGGCTGATGATGCGCGACGAGGTGCTGGCCTTCTGCCAGGCGCCGCAGGCGCACGGCGGCAGCGGCGCCGTGCTTGTGCTCTTGAGGGCGCGGACCTAGACTGCGGATTCGTTGATTTCGCCGGTGCGGATCCGGACCACGTGCTCGACCCCGCTGACGAAGATCTTGCCGTCACCGATCTTGCCGGTGCGCGCGGCCTTGACGATCGCCTCGATCGCGGGCTCGACCTGGTTGTCCGCCACCACGACTTCGATCTTCACCTTGGGCAGGAAATCGACCACGTACTCCGCGCCCCGATACAGCTCGGTGTGCCCCTTCTGCCTGCCGAAGCCCTTTACCTCAGTGACAGTGAGCCCGGTCACCCCGACTTCCGAAAGCGATTCGCGCACTTCGTCGAGCTTGAATGGCTTGACGATGGCTTCGATCTTCTTCATGCGTTTGCCTCCCGGCGGCCAACCCGCCGACCGGGCCGATTGTAACGCGCCTTGCCCCGGTGTTGCGCTTGCGGCGCGGCCCGGGGCTCCGGAATAATCGGCGCATGGCGCACTACGGCGGCGCGGGCACGCTTGAAAGTCTCGATATCGTCGAATCGCTCAGCGGCGTCGAACCGGACGAATGGAATCGGCTGGCCGGAACCAACCCGTTCGTGCGGCACGAGTTCCTATCGGCCCTGATCGATACCGGCTGCGCCAGCGCGCGCACCGGCTGGACCCCGCGCTTCCTGCTGCTGCGCCGTGCCGGCGCGCTGGCGGGCGCGATGCCGCTGTTCCTGAAATCACACTCCTACGGCGAGTACGTATTTGACTGGGCCTGGGCCGACGCCTACGCGCGGCACGGCCTGGATTACTACCCCAAGCTGCTGGGCGCGGTGCCGTTCACGCCGGTGACCGGACCGCGCCTGCTGGCCGAGTCGGAGCGCGAGCGCGAAGCCCTGCTCGCGGCCGCGCTCGAGCTGGCGCAGGACGCCTCCTCGCTGCACGTGCTGTTTCCGACCGAAGGCGAGGCGCAGCTGATGCAGCGCCAGGGCATGCTGTTGCGTCGCACGGTCCAGTTTCACTGGCGCAACGAAGGCTACGCCGATTTCGAGGCATTCCTCGCGCGCCTGACGCACGCCAGGCGCAAGAACATCCGCCAGGAGCGCCGCCGCGTGCGCGACGCCGGCGTCAAGCTGCGCTGGCTGCGCGGCGCGGCGATCGAGCGCGACCACTGGGAGCTGTTTCACCGCGGCTATCGCGCGACATATGCCGCGCACCGTTCCAGCCCCTACCTGAATCTCGGGTTCTTCCTGCGCATCGGCGCCACCCAGCCCGAGCACACCCTGATGATCCTCGCCGAGCGCGACGGCGCGCCGGTCGCCGCCGCGCTTTGTCTGGTCGACGCCGGCGCGATCTACGGCCGCTACTGGGGCGCCCTCGAGCACGTTCCGCTGCTGCACTTCGAGTGCTGCTACTATCAGGCGATCGAATACGCGATCGCACACGGCCTGAAATATTTCGAGGGCGGCGCGCAGGGCGAGCACAAGCTGTTCCGCGGGCTCATGCCGGTGGAAACGGTTTCCGCGCACTGGCTCGCGCACCCCGCCTTCGCGCGCGCGGTCGAGGATTTCCTGGAACGCGAAACGAGCGGCATCGGGCGCTATGTGAACGAGCTCGCCGAGCATTCGCCGTTCAGGCAAAGCTAGACATTAACCCCGGAGGAGGACACAGCATGCGTCTCGGCAACAAGGTGGCAATCGTCACGGGCGCCGGCAGCGGCTTCGGCGAGGGAATCGCCACCCGCTTCGCGCAGGAGGGCGCGAAGGTGCTCGTCAATGACATCAACGCCGACGCCGGCGAGCGCGTCGCCGGCGCGATCCGCAAGGCGGGCGGCAGTGCGCAGTTCGTGCAGGCCGACGTGACGCGCGACGCCGACTGGGCGCGCCTCGCGCAGAGCGCGCTGTCGACGTTCGGGCGCCTGGACGTGGTGGTCAACAACGCCGGCTGGACGCACCGCAAGAAGCCCTTCCTCGAGGTGAGCGAAGCCGAGTTCGACAGGGTCTACGCGGTGAACGTGAAGAGCGTGTACCTGTCGGCGCGCCACGTGCTGCCGACGTTCCGCCATCAGGGCGGCGGCTGCTTCGTCAATATCGCCTCGACCGCCGGCCTGCGGCCGCGCCCCGGGCTGATTGTCTACAACAGCTCCAAGGCGGCGGTGATCCTGATGAGCAAGGCGATGGCGGGCGAGTTCGGCCCGGACAAGGTCCGGGTCAACTGCGTCAACCCGGTATTCAGCCCGGAAACCGCGCTGTCGGCCGAATTCGCCGGCGGCACGATCACGCCGGAAGTGCGGGCGGCTTACCTCGCCACCATTCCACTGGGGCGCTTCTCCACGCCGCTCGACGTCGCCAACGCCTGCCTCTACCTGGCCTCGGACGAGGCTTCGATGATCAGCGGGGTGTGTATCGAGGTCGACGGCGCGCGCTGCGTCTAGCGCAGGCGCGGCTTCAGCCGTCGGCGGCGCGCTTCACACCGCCCAGCAGGGCGGCCACCGGGCGCTGCTTGCGCCGGGAGTGCGCGCTGCGCGGCTCGGGCGCAGGCGCCACGCCTTCCCCGGGCTCGTAGGGCTTGGAAAAGATCGGATCCGCGGCCGGCTTCTCGCGCCGCACCGGCGCCTCGTGTCTAGGCGCTTCGTGTCTAGGCGCGTCCCGTTTTGGCGCCTCGCGCAGCCTCGGCTCCCGGCGCGGGCCGTGACCGCCCTCGCGCGCGCCTTCGCGCCCAATCATGCCGGCGACCGTGCCGCCGTCGGGCGCAAAACCCGCCACCAGGACGCGCTCGAGCTTGCGCTTGATCAGCTTCTCGATCGCGGCGAGCTTCTCATGGTCGTCGGGCGCGACGAGCGAAATCGCCTCTCCGGTCAATCCGGCGCGCCCGGTCCTGCCGATGCGGTGCACATAGTCCTCAGGCGAGTGCGGGACGTCGAAATTGATGACCTGCGGCAGCCCCTCGATGTCGAGCCCGCGCGAGGCCACGTCGGTCGCCACCAGCACCGCCACCTTCCCGGCCTTGAAGTCCTCCAGCGCCACCAGGCGCTCGGCCTGTGACTTGTCGCCGTGGATCGCATCGGCGTGGATGTGCTCGCGACGCAACTGGTGCGCCAGCCGGTTGGCGCCGATGCGCGTCCCGGTGAACACCAGCACCTGGCTCAGGTTGCGGGTGCGGATCAGATGGCACAGCAGCTCGCGCTTCTTCTCGCGCGCCACGGGATGCACGACGTGGGTCACCAGGTCGGCGACCGCGTTGCGCGCGGCAACCTGGACCTCCGCCGGATCCCTCAGAATCGTCGCTGCCAGCCTGCGGATCTCTTCGGGAAAAGTGGCCGAGAACATCAGGTTCTGGCGCACCGGCGGTAGCAGCGCGATGATGCGCCGGATGTCCGGCATGAACCCCATGTCCAGCATCCGATCGGCTTCGTCGAGCGTCAGAATCGAGGTCTGGCCGAACATGACGGTCTTGTTCTGCACGTGGTCGAGCAGGCGTCCGGGCGTGGCGACGAGGATCTCGACGCCGAGCCGTAGCTGGGCGATCTGCGCATTCATGTCGACGCCGCCGTAGACCACCGCGGTGCGCAGCGGCAGGTGCTTGCCGTATTCGCGGAAGCTCTCCTCGACCTGAATCGCAAGCTCGCGCGTCGGCGTCAGGATCAGGGCGCGCAC
>DAHVFK010000360.1 GCA_027317055.1 Betaproteobacteria bacterium
CATCTGCATGAATTCCCAGGTCATGCCTTGCCGCAGGGGCCACGGCTTCGAGTACGGCCAGCGGCGCTCAGGACGCGCCTGAGATTCGTTGTTCCACATGGTCAGCCTCCCTTCACGAGCCGCAAGAGGACTGGCTTGGCAACTGGCGGTTTCTTCGGCGGCTGCAAGTTGAGAAATGCCAGCCGCGGTTTGGCGTAGAAAATGGCGAGCATGTCAGACCTCCTCACAGTGGCGGTTAGCAGGCCGAGCAAAGCGCGAATCCATGACCTGGGCGTAGGCTCGGCGTGCACAATCGGGATGGAACACGTCGGACAGCGCCTTGAGCTTGACCCCTGCATCGCGACAGGTACCCGCGAGCAGTGGAAACGCGATCATTGGTTGGTCGATCCGCTGTTGGCGCTTGCCGCAGTAGGCGCAGCGCGGTTTATCGGTAAGGTTCATATATCCCCCGATCTCGCGCTACTTGGCGCGAGTCATGCGGCCGTGCACGTGTGACCCGCCCCGTAGCCGCTCGACCTCGGCGATCACGCGCTTTGCGTCGCGGTCCGACATGCCGCCGAACTTGACGCCGCGCCCTGTGCGCAACATGTCGCGGTGGAGCGTGCGGGCGAAGCTCTTGATGTCGTCGGTTTTCATGGTCTTTCCCTCCGTTAGAGCGCCCGAAATCGAGCGCCACAACGTCATTCTAAATCACTGAAAACACAGCGAAAATGGTCCAATGTCCGGCGCGAAAGTGGCCCCAAATGTCGCCGAAATCGGTGCCGCCCGGCATACGCATGCACACGGCAAGCCGCGTTGCTGAAGCGCGGCTCGCGACGGCGGGGGACGTATGCCGGACGGGCTTTTGGAGAGAACCCCCGCCGCTGAGTAGCGGCCGGAAAGCGTGCGGTGCAGCTCGCCAGCGAGGACGCGATCCGGCCCATACTTTTTCTCGCTGGCGGGGTACATAGACTTACCAGCCGCGTTGCGCGATCAGGAAGCGAACAAGGCGCTCGCCGGCGCTGTCCTTCGGGCCGATCAGCACTTCGCCCACGGACACGCGGAAGCTGACCGTTACCTTGCCCTGATGATTTGGCTCGCCGATCAGCAAGTCGTCGCCCGAGTACTCAGTGTTGAGGCGGGCAAAGAGCGCCTCCTGCTGGTCCTTCGCAGCCTTGAATTCGGCAGTGTGTTTCTCGGATGATTCGCAGGTGCCGAAAACGCTCGGCGATTCTTCTGCACACTTCAATATGGCCGCGCCCCAGAGGTCGATAGGCCCAAATCCCTTGCTGGCAAGTTCGGTGCGACTCGCTGGACTCACCAGAAAGTCAACGCGGCTGGGGTCCTTCGGCGCGAGCGCCCACTTCCTGCCCATCAGAAACGTGATCGAGAATCGCAGTGATCGCTGGGCGTTCTCGAACCCGGGCTGTTGTCGGTCGAGCAATTTGCGCAGCTCCTTCATCCGCGCAATCGTGGTGCCGCCGTTCGTGGCTGACTCACGCAAGAGCGCGTCAGCGGTGAGGCGGCAGGCCTCGAACTTCGACATCGCGTCAACGCGCTTGGTCACAGCGACCGCTTCGCGCAGGAGCGCGACGAAGGGCGTCTGTGGAAAGGCGTCAGCGGGGTGCTTGAGCCGATCCTTTAGCCTCAGCTTCGGCTTGGTATCGGCTGGTTCGCCAGCCTTTGATTTGAGAGTTAGTTGCATCGTGTTTCCTCAGTTAAGTGCCTGATATCGCTCAGGATCGCCCCTAGCCGCTTCTCGGGCCATTTGGCGGGTTTGGGCCGGTATCGGGGCGAAAGTCGCTCAGAACGCATCCTGACGCTTCCTGACGCCTTTCCGGGGCCTCTACTCGCGCACCGCGAAATTGACCGACGGATTCGCCGCACTGAACTCTTTGTTCATCGAGCTGCCGAATTCCTTCGCCAGCTCGCCGTCTGCGGCCAAGACCCGGCGCAGGGCATCCCCATACGACAGCTTTTCCGCCGCGTGGGATTCCTGATAGGCCGCGACCAGCTCATCGACTCTCAGGTCGACCGGCGTGTTCTCCAGCATCTGCACTTCGTTCTCGATGTCGTGCATCTTCGCTTTCAACTGTGCGATTGCTTGCTGCTTGTAAGAAGACGTGCTCATGGTGTAGCTCCTAGTTGTTGAATGGGCTGAAGTCGTCGTATTCCGCGACATCACCTGCCCAGCCCAATTCGGCAAGGTGGTCGTCGCGTTGCTGCCGTGCCTCGGCAACGTTCATCACTTCTGCGCCTTTCACCATATCGACTGGCGTGCGCTGCACCGCGAGTAGCAGCGCGCCACAACAAGCGCAGGCCACGTCGTCATGGCCCCGGCTGGGATGCGACACAGTATCTTTAGCCTGCCCCGTGCGTCTTTCGAGCTGCCTCAGTTCGTTTAGCAAGATGCGGTTATCGACCAGAGTGATCGCTGAGGTCGCGAACAAGGGGAGGCACTGCAGGAACACGTCAGACGTGGTGCGCTCCGATTGCTGGTAATAGATGCCGGCGCTCTGGAACGCGGACACCACGAAACCCGCTGCATACTTGTCACCAGTGACGCGCTGCAAGCCGTAACTCTTGAGCACGTCCGCGCACTCGCCTACTACGACGCCTGGATCGAACGGCGGACGCCAACTGCGCGCTACGTCCAAGACGACGCGCTGGCCCTCGGCATGAGCGATACCCAGGCCGAAGCTGTCTTGAGAGCCCCCTGATGGGTCGGCGTAGGCGATATAGGACGTACCAGCCTTGGGCGGCAGCTCGTACACGCCCTCGGGGGTGGCCGCGCTGATCCATGCCGGATCGAGGAAGGCTTCCAGATCGGAACGCCATTCAGCGCCGTACTCGGCCGCAGCCGCAGCAGGGTCGTCGGCGTAAGCCTGCTCGATGACGGATTCGGGGACAGTCGGATTGAAAGCCTGAGTCGATCCACGGAACACCAGCACCGGGTCGCCGTCCCTCCCGAAGTGCTGATCGAAGGAATCCCACAGCAAGCCACGGCGGCTGTATGGGGTGGAGATTCCCAAGAGCAAGCTGGTAGGAATCGTGCTCATTGCTGGCCTAATCGCAGCGGCTAGCTCGTAGTCGGGTGTCGCGCTCTCGTCGCTGCGGAAGAAGGCCAGTTCGTCCATCACACAGCAGATCACGGTGCGACCACGCACAGAACGGTACGAACTCGTATGGACTTCGATGCTGACCCCGCTCGATAGATCGACGGACTCAGCGCCGATGCGTGTAATCATCCGGCGCAGCATCGGGACTTCTTGCAGCATCGCCTGAACGTACTTCATCAAGACCTGGGCTTGCCGCCGGTCAGTCGCCAGAAGCATGACCACGCCGCGCTCGCCTGGGGACAAGAAGGCTGTGTAGTCCACAAAAGCCGCTAAGTAGGTTGCGATGAGGGCTGCGATGTAGGATTTGCCGCCCCGACGGCCTGCGATGATCCAAGCCTCTTTCGCTGGCTTGGTGGGCGGTGTCGTGCGTCCGGTCAGTTCTTGGTACAACTCCCGCTGGTGTCGCGTCATAGGCAAGCCGAACAGCGCCTTGATGACGACTCTCCAACTGCGCCAAGTGGCAGGATCACGGAAGAAGGGGCCAAAGAGCAGCGGATCGCGCATGGCGTCAAGCAAGGTCACGACCGGCTGGTGCGATGGACGGTACTTGATCCGCAGCTTTTGCAGACGAAAGAGGCTCATCGCTGGCCTCCAATTCGGTCAGGCTGGGAGGGGTGCCTGGAATTCATGTGGACTGATGCCCTAATAGGCGCTGTGCCGTCTTTTTGCTGTAGCCTCGGGCGGTCTTGGCGCGCAGGTACTCGTCGAGGTCGGGCACAGCTTGAACACGGCGACCTAAGCCGAGTGCACGCAGGATTTCGCGCTCATCAGCCGCGATCCGCCTGTAAGCGTCAACGGCGGGGCGTAACTCGCCGCGTCGGAACGCTCCGCCTCCTCGCTCGATCTCGGACCATGCCAAGAGCGCGAGAAGGTGAAGCCGCGCCGCTTGGTCTACGTAGGTCGCGAGAGGCGGGGTTAGTGCATCCTCGCCGACGTGCGCGCGTAGCTCGGCAATGCGCTCGGCGTACCGTTTCCCGAGGGTGGAGCGCAGGTCGAAGCGCCCAAGGC
>DAHVFK010000361.1 GCA_027317055.1 Betaproteobacteria bacterium
AGCATCCACAGTGTGCCCGCCGCAACCAGCACGAAGCTTAACCCGACCACGGCGAGGCTCACCACGGGCGACACGTCCGAGACGCCGAAGAAGCCGTAGCGAAAGCCGTCGATCATGTAGAAGAAGGGGTTTGCGTGCGACATCGTCTGCCAGAACCGCGGCAGTGAGTGGATCGAGTAGAACACTCCCGACAGGAAAGTCAGCGGCAGGATGACGAAGTTCTGAAAGCCCGCGAGCTGGTCGAAGCGCTCGGCGCGGATGCCCGCCACCAGCCCGAGCGCTCCCAGAAGGGCGCTGCCGAGCAAGGCGAAAGCGAACGCCCACAGCGGCGCGTCCACGCGCAGCTCCACGAACCACGCCGCGGCGGCCAGTACGCCCAGCCCCACCGCGGTCGAGCGCACCATCGAGGCGAGCACGTAGGCCCAGAAGAATTCGACGTATGACACCGGCGCGAGCAGCACGAACACCAGATTGCCGCTGATTTTCGACTGGATCAGGCTCGACGAGCTGTTGGCGAACGCGTTCTGCAGCACGCTCATCATGACCAGGCCTGGAACCAGGAACGCCGTATAGCTTACGTCCTGATAGACGTTTACCCGGCCCTCGAGCGCATGGGCGAAGATCAGCAGGTAGAGCAGCGCGGTGAGCACCGGCGCGGCCATGGTCTGGAAGCTCACCTTCCAGAAGCGCAGCAACTCCTTGTAGAGCAGGGTCGCGAAGCCGGTCATCAGGGCCGGCCCATCACGTTCATGAAGACCTCCTCGAGGTCTGGCTGTTCGAGCTCGAACTCGGTCAATCCGATGCCGGCCTGGCGCAGGCCGGCGAGCACGGGCTCGATCTCGGCGTAGCTGTCCAGCCTGAGTGTCACGCGCGCGCCCTCGCGCCCGACCAGACGCGCGGCGAGCGCCTCGGGCAGCGCCTCGCGCTCGAGCGCGAGCTTGAGGTACAGACCGGAGAAGCTCGCCAGGAGGTTGCGGGTCGAGTCGAGCGCCACCACCCGCCCCGCCTTGAGCATCGCGATGCGGGTGCAAAGCGACTCCGCCTCCTCGAGATAGTGCGTGGTGAGCACCACGGTGTGGCCGTCGCGGTTGAGCCGTCGCACGAAGTGCCACAAGCCCTGGCGCAGCTCCACGTCCACGCCGGCGGTGGGCTCGTCCAGCACGATCACCGGCGGCTTGTGCACCAGCGCCTGCGCCACCAGCACGCGGCGCTTCATGCCGCCGGAGAGCGCGCGCATGTTGACGTCCGCCTTCGCGCTCAGATCGAGGTGGTGCATGACCTCGTCGATCCAGGCGTCGTTGCGCCGGATGCCGAAGTATCCCGACTGGAAGCGCAGCGTCTCGCGCACCGTGAAGAAGGGGTCGAACACCAGCTCCTGCGGCACGATGCCGAGCAGCCGGCGCGCGCGACGGTAATCGGCCGCGACGTCCGCGCCCAGGATCGAGACCCGCCCGGCGTCGGCGCGCGCGAGCCCCGCGACGATGCTGATCAGGGTGGTCTTGCCCGCGCCGTTCGGTCCGAGCAGGCCGAAGAACTCGCCCGGCGCGATCGCGAGGCTTACCCCGTCAAGCGCGCACAGCGTGCCGTAGCGCTTCTCGACGCCACGGATCTCGATCGCGGGAGTCAGTGGCGCGCGCCGGGTGCGGGCAGAAGCCGCTCGACGCCGTACAGCTGCGCGATCGTCTCGAGGCCCTGCGGCAGGTTGGCGAAAGCGAGCTCGGCATTGCGCTGCTTCGCCTCCCGCAGCCAGGCGAGCAGCATCGCCAGCAGGGACGAGTCGAGCTCGGTCACCTCGGCGAGATCGATCGTGCGCGCGCCGTCGCGGACCTGCTGCAGGCCCTCTTGCAGCACCTGCGCGACGTTCGCGAGCGTTACCGGGCCGCTAAGCTTTAGCGTGGTTCCGTCGCGCTGCATCACTTCTTGCCCGGCTCCTCGGACTGCGAGAGCGATTCGTTCTTGGCCTGCAGGTTGCGGATCAGGCCGTCGATTCCCTCGGCGCGGACGATGTTGCTGAATTCCGTTCGATAGTTCGCCACCAGGCTGACGCCTCCCACCACGACGTCGTAGGCCTTCCAGCCCGAGGCGGTCTTTTCCATTCCGTAATCGATCGAAACCGGCTGCGTTCCGGGCTGGATGATTCGCACTTGCACCGTCACGTCGGTATCGCTCGGGCGCGCATGCAGCGGCCGGAAATCGAACCTCTGTTGGCTGTACGCCGCGAGCGCGCTGGCGTAGGTCCGCACCAGCAGCGTCTTGAACTCCTCGGTCAGGCGCAGCTTCTGATCGGGCGTGGCCTTCCTCCAGCCCAGCCCCACTGCGGTCGCGCTCATGCTGGTGAAATCGAAGTGCGGCAGCACCTTGGCCTCGATCAGGCCGACGATCTTCTTGCGGTCGCCGCTCTGGATGTCCTTGTCGCTCTTGATGATCGAGACCACCTCGAGCGTGACCTGCTTCACCAGTTCATCTGGCGACGTATCGACGCCCGCCGCGCCGGCGAGCGTCGCCGCCGCCGCGAGCGCAACGCCCGCGACGGCACGTTCGATGCTGCGCAGCATAGGGCTATTCTCCCGCCGGCGGATTCGCCCGCGACAGCGGCTCGCGCGGCGGCCTGCCGTCGTAGATCAGGCTCCTGCGCCGCTGCAGGTAGGCGTCGCGCACGAACAGGTAGGGGTCGAGCGACGCCTGCTCGAGCAGGCGGCTCGCTTCGAGCAGGTCGGCGCGCTGGCTGGTGATGCGCAGCGCGATGGCGGCGTTGCGCTCGTCCACCGGATCGTGATTCGAGACCGGGTCGAAATGCATGTCGAACACCGTGCCCACGCTGTCGCGCGCCGTGCTCGGCCCGAGGAACGGCAGCACGATGTAGGGTCCGCTGCCCACGCCCCAGCGGCCGAAAGTCTGGCCGAAGTCCTCGTTGTGCTTTTCCAGGCCCATGTCGGTCGCCCAGTCCGCGATCCCGACCACGCCGAAGGTGGTGTTGAACGCGAAGCGCATCCAGTCGGTCAGCGCCTCCTCCGGCTTGCCCTGCAGCAGGTTGTTGGCGCCGATGAACAAGTCGGCGACGTTGGAGAAGAAATTGCGCACACCGTTGCGCACCGGGGTGGGCAGCACATCTTGTACGCGGTCGCGACCGGCTTGAAGACCGCCCTGTCGACGGTGTCGTTGAAGCGGAACATCGAGCGGTTGAACCCCTCCAAGGGATCGCTCGGATCTGGGTTCGGGACGCTCGCGCAGCCGCCGGCCCCGGCGAGCGCCAGCGCGAGCAGCAGGATTCGTGCGCCGCGGGTCACTTGGAGTTGTCCTTGCCTTCGGCCGCCTTGCTGAACAGGAACTGGCTGATCAGGTTCTCCAGCACCACCGCCGACTGGGTAAGTTTGATTCTGTCGCCGTTCGCGAGCATCTTGCTGTCGCCCCCCGCCTCGAGCCCGATGTACTGCTCGCCCAGCAGGCCCGAGGTCAGGATCTTCGCCACCGTGTCGCGCGGGAACCGGTATGTCGCGCTCAGGCTCATGGTCACGACCGCCTCGTAGGTCTCGGTGTCGAACTTGATGTCCGCCACCCGGCCGACGACCACGCCCGCGCTCTTTACCGGCGCGCGCACTTTCAGGCCGCCGATATTAGCAAAATTGGCCTTCACTTCGTACGTCCGGGCGGCGGAGAAGGAAGCCAGGTTTCCCACCTTGAGAGCGAGAAAGAGCAGCGCGCCGAGGCCCGCCGCGACCAGGATTCCGACCCAAAGGTCGATTGTGGAGCGATTCATGTCGCCGTCCCTCCGGTGAACATCAAAGCAGTAAGCACGAAATCCAGCGCCAGTATGGCGAGCGACGAGGTGACCACGGTGCGCGTCGTCGCGCGTGAGACGCCCTCCGCGGTCGGGGCGGCGTCGTAGCCCTGGAACACCGCGATCCAGGAAACCGCGATGCCGAACACGATGCTCTTGATGACGCCGTTCAGGATATCCTCGCGCACGTCGACCGCAGCCTGCATCTGCGACCAGAATGCCCCCTCGTCGACCCCGATCAGCTTCACGCCCACCAGGTAGCCACCGAAGATTCCCATGGCCGAGAACAGCGCCGCGAGCAGCGGCATCGAGATCACCC
>DAHVFK010000362.1 GCA_027317055.1 Betaproteobacteria bacterium
GGTCAGCATAAGGGAGGTGCGTCCGCCTAATCCGCGCTGATCTGCGATTTGAGGAGGCGCGCCTTGAGAGCGTAGGCGCCCGAAACCACGACCTCGTCACCCGGCTCGAGTCCCGATTTGATTTCGATCTGATTGCCGCTTTGCGCGCCGGTCTCGACGGGGCGGGGCTCGAACCGGTCGCCTGCTGCTGTGAAGGCGGTCATTTGCCCCTGGAGCAGAACGAGCGCGCTCTCGGGCACGCGCAGCTCGGGATGTTTGCTGGCCTTCTCAATCAGCACGTTGGCGAACATGCCGGGCTTCAGGCGAAGGTCGGGATTAGGGACCTCGATACGTGCCTTTGCCGTGCGCGTCTCCGGGTCGAGCAGACTGCCGATATAGGTCAGCCTGCCTGGGAAGCGCTGGTCAGGATACGACCCGACCGATACCGTCGCGGGCGCACCGACGGCGACCTCGCCGATGTCGCGGTCGTAGAGATTCGTCTCCACCCAGACTGAGGAGAGGTCGGCAACCGTAAAGAGCGACTGATAGGAGCGCGCATACTCTCCCAGCACCGCCGCCTTTTGCACAACGATACCGCCGAACGGGGCGGTTAGAGCGAGCGCGTCGGTCGGGATGCCAGACGATACGGAAGAAGAAGCGCCGAGGTTGGTCAGCCTCGCCCTGGCGGCATCGAGCGTCGCGTTCGCCCTTTCGTAGTCGGCCTTGGCGCTCAGCAGGTCCTTCTTCGCAGTTGAGCCCTCCTGGACCAGGCGCTGCACCCGCTCCAGGCTGGTCTTTGCCAGACTGAGCCCGACCCGCGCCTGCTGGTAGGCTGAGCGCGCCCCGCCAATTTCGGGGCTTTCAAGAATGGCTAATGTTTCACCCGACTTCACGTGTTTGCCAAGATCGGCAAGAACTTTCACCACCCGGCCTGCGACGGGCGGCACAACAAGAGCAAGCCTGGTCTGGTTTGCCTCGATGGTGCCGAACACGCCGATCGTATCGGCCGTTTCCTTCATTTCTATTTTCTCGATCTTGAGGCCGGCGCGGCGGGCATCCTCCGCGCTGAGCCGCAGCGGGCTCCCAGTGTCGGCGGCCCCCTTCCCGGCCGCCGCCTGTTCCTTTTCAGGCGAAGCGGAGGCTGAATTCTTGTCCGAATTTCCGCACGCGCCGAGCGCGGAAAGTGCTAGCGCGACGCACGCCCATCGAACGGCAGGCAGGGTAGCGGTCATGGAATCACTGCCGCGATCACGTCCCCGCGATCACGGGCGTCCCGCTCCGTCGGTTTCATTGTTTCCATCCGCGAAATCTCCCCGAAATGCATGACCGCAACAGGTTGCGGTCGCGACAGGTACGAATCCTCGCGGCTCAAAGAGCCGCCGAGCAACGCGTCTCAAGTACCGTCAGAGTGCGGGTGGGGCGTGGGACCAGCTAGTGGCGAAGCGGGCGCTGCGGGTTCGCGGTGGGCCGTGGTAAAACCGAGCGATTCCAGTGGCCATGCTGCCCGTCGCGGCAAGGCCAGACACGAGCGGCAGTACGGCGAGGAGGAATTGCATTCCGTCGGCCCGATCTGCAGTCGCGCCGATCGTCGACGCAAGCAACGTGCTCGCGTGGGTGAAGACATTGCAGGACGAACTGTGGCGAAGATTGCCTGCGCCGCTTTCGCCACGAAATTTGTGCACCGCTGATTGGGGCGTGGTCCCGAAAGCCTCGGCGGCCTCTGGACAAACTAGGGTGCCAAATACCCAGGCGATGATTGTGAACGAAGCGACGAGGCGCCGGAACGCGCCGATAGAGCCGGTATGTGCGAGAGACGGGTACATGCTTGTTTTTCTTTATCCATGGATCTCTCGAATAAGTCAAGATGCCAGGCCCCATCGGTGTTCATTACACATGACAGCTGCACGCAGGGCATCGAGGTAATTCTCTAACCCTGGAAACTCAGATTTTCCCCAGGTCGGAATCTGCGCGCCTCCGGCGCGTTCAATGTCTGGCGGATCTAGGGCGCGCGCGCCCGGCGCTTGGGGCTTGCGCCGCACCCGGCGCGGCGAGGCCGTCGAGGATCGGGCACTCCGGCCGCTCGTCGCCGTGGCAGTGCTCGGCGAGCGCCTGCAGCGTACGCTTCATCGCTTCCAATTCGCCGATGCGCACGTCGAGCTCCGTGATGTGCTCCTGCGCCAGCGTCTTCACCTTGCTGCTCGGGCGGCGTTGGTTGCGCCACAGGCCCAGGAGCTGCTCGATCTGCTTGATCGAGAAACCCAGGTTGCGCGCCTGGCGCACGAAGCGCAGGGTGTGCACGTCGCTGGCGGAGTAGGTCCTATAACCTGAATAGGTCCGTAGCGCCTTCGGGATGAGCCCGATTCCTTCGTAATGGCGGATCATCTTGGCCGATACGCCGGAATGTTTCGCCGCCTCTCCGATGTTGATTTGCATGCCGTTCATGACTTGTCTCCGGTTGGCCGCCAGCGCCGCAGCATGAGCGCGTTCGTGACTACGCTCACGCTGCTGAAGGCCATCGCCGCCCCCGCGATGATCGGGTTGAGAAAACCGAACGCCGCGAGCGGGATGCCGACCACATTGTAGAAGAACGCCCAGAACAGGTTCTGGCGGATCTTGCCGAAGGTGCGGCGCGAGATGCTGATCGCGTCGGCCACCAGCCGCGGGTCGCCGCGCATCAGGGTGATGCCCGCGGTGTGCATCGCGACGTCGGTGCCGGTGGCCATCGCGATGCCGACGTCGGCCGCGGCGAGCGCCGGCGCGTCGTTGATGCCGTCGCCGACCATCGCGACTACCTTGCCTTTGCCGCGCAGCCCGGACACGACTTGCGCCTTGTCGGCCGGCAGCACCTCTGCCCTGACCTCGTCGATGCCCAGCGCCCGCGCCGCGGCCTCCGCGCTGCCGCGGTTGTCGCCGGAGAGCATCACGGTCTTCACGCCCTGCGCGTGCAGGGCCGCGATCGCTTCGCGCGCACCTGCTTTCAATGCGTCGCCGAATGCGAGCAGCCCGACCGCGCTGCGAGTCCCGTCCGCCTCGGCGGCGAGCCACGATATTGACCGTCCCTCGCGCACGAGCGCCTGCTCGCGCTCGGCGAGCGCCGAGGTGTCGACGCCGAGTTCCTGCATCAGCCGCGAGCTGCCAAGATAAAGCGTGCGCCCTTCGACCACGGCTTGCACGCCGCGGCCGGGGAGCGCTTTTGCTTCGCTCGCCGCCGGCGGGCAGACCTTTTCCGCAGCCGCTTGCTCGAGCACCGCGCGCGCGAGCGGGTGCTGGCTACCCTGCTGCAGCGCCGCCGCGAGCCGCAGGAGCTCGCTGCGCTCGCCGCCAACCGTTTCCGCGGCCAGCAGCTGCGGCCGACCTTCGGTCAGCGTGCCGGTCTTGTCGAACGCGACGGTGGTGATCGAGTGCGCGATCTCGAGCGCTTCGGCGTCCTTGATCAGCACGCCGTGGCGCGCCGCCACCCCGGTGCCCGCCATGATCGCGGTCGGCGTGGCGAGCCCGAGCGCGCAGGGGCAGGCGATTACCAGCACTGCCACCGCGTAGAGGATGGCCGCAGTCCAGTTTCCGGTCGCGAAGCCCCAGGCGAGCAAGGTGATGAGCGCAAGCACGAGCACGACCGGCACGAACACCGCGCTCACCTTGTCGACGATGCGCTGGATCGGCGCCTTCGCCGCCTGGGCGTCCTCCACCAGCCGGATGATGCGCGCGAGGGCGGATTCGGCGCCTACGGCGAGCGTCTCCACCAGCAGCAGGCCGTCGGCGTTGATCGCGCCGCCGGTCACCCGGTCGCCCGCGCCCTTGGACACCGGCAGGCTCTCGCCGGTGATCAGCGACTCGTCGACATGGCTGCGGCCTTCGCGGATCTCGCCGTCGACCGCCACGCGCTCGCCCGGGCGCACCACCACCAGGTCGCCCACCGCGACCGACGCGATCGGCACCTCGACGTCCTTGCCGTCGCGGCGCACGAGGGCCCGGTCCGGGCGCAGCGCATTGAGCGCGCGGATCGCTTCGGTGGTCTGGCGCTTGGCGCGCGCCTCGAGCCATTTGCCGAGCAGGATGAAAGTGATCAGCGCCGCCGCGGTTTCGAAGTACAACTCGTGCGCTCCTGCCG
>DAHVFK010000363.1 GCA_027317055.1 Betaproteobacteria bacterium
GCATGAACGTGACTACGCGGTTGTATACCTGACCTCCGGACACCTGTTCGTGGAGTCCAAGGACGGCAACGTATCGGTGCTTCTCGAACGTGGTCAGGTCACTTCGCGACTGGCTGGCGTTGAGCACAATGTGAAGAATCCGAACGATTTCGAGTTCATATTTGTCGAGTTGGAGCTAAAGCGTGCTAGTGCCACTTAACCTGGCAGCGCACCCGGACGCGGGCGAGCGTTGCGCTCTGCAACTGGCCCGCTCCGCGCGCCGCTGGGCGTGAACGTTATACCTCAACGCGAGCGGTGAGCTAGAATTGGCGAATAGAGGAACCGACATGCCAAACACTGCGCCGGTTGTTCACAGCGATCCGGATATTCTGGGCGGCACGCCCGTGTTTGTCGGGACGCGCGTGCCGTTCCGCAACCTTATCGACTACCTCGAACGAAACCATAGTCTTGAAGAGTTTCTCGATTCGTTTCCGAGTGTCTCCCGAGAGCAAGCGGTCGCGTCGTTGGAAGCGGCTCACGAAGCCCTGAGCGCTCGTGCGCATTCTGCTTGATGAGCAGCTTCCTCGGCAGCTAGCGCCGTACTTGGTCGGCCACGACGTTCGTACGGTCCAGCAAGAATCGTGGGCAGGTCTCAAGAACGGGGCATTGCTTACGCAAGCCGAGGACGCTGGGTTTTCGGTGTTCGTGACCGGCGACCAGAATCTCGAGTTTCAGCAGAACATCTCGAACCGGGGTCTTGGCGTAGTCGTACTCTGCGCTACCAGCAATGCGCTCGAAGACCTGCTGCCTCTTGTTCCCGCGGGCTTGACCGCAATCGCGACCGTCCGACCCGGGCAGGTGGTCCGTGTTGAGGCGTAACCGACCCATCGAGACGGACCTCAAACGCGGAGGTACCGTGCCTCGGGAGAAAGGTCAACGAGCGCGCGCGGCTGGGCGTGAACGTTATGTGGCATTGGCGAGCGTGCAGCGACTCAGGCGGAATTAGGGCAGATTGGAGGCATCAGCCATGTCCACCGCCAAAGAAGAGCTCGCCCGCCTCATCGCGGGACAACCCGACGATAGCTCGCGGGAAGAGATCGTTCGAGAGCTTGCGTTCCACGTCATGGTTGAGCGCGGCCGCGCCGATTCGGATGCCAAGCGCACGATGTCGAATGAAGACATGGGCCACCGCATCCGCTCATGGCAGAAATAGCCTGGACGCTCGAAGCCCAGCGCTGGCTTGAGGACATTCTGGTGGTGGTGTCGGACGTGGCGGCGACCACCATGCTTCTTGGTGCGCCGTGCCCGCCGCGCCGCGCACCTCGTTAGACGCCTTCACGATCATGCCGCGCAATGTCGAGATCAAAGCACACATCGAGAGCGTCGAATCGCTTGCGCCAACGGCCGCGGCCATTGCGACCGAGGGTCCGATCGAGATCGAACAGGACGATACTTTCTTCCGATGCGACAACGGACGACTAAAACTGCGTGCTCTGGCGAACGATAAGGCGGAGCTTATCTTCTACCGCCGCGCGAACCAGCACGGTCCCAAGGAGTCTATCTATATCCGTTCTCCTGTATCGACGCCGGATGTTTTGCGAGACGCGCTCTCCCAAGCTTATGGGGCAGTCGGTCGCGTTCGAAAGCACCGCACCCTGTTTCTCGTGGGTAGAACGCGGGTTCATCTCGACAACGTTGAAGGCCTGGGGCACTTTCTCGAGCTAGAGGTCGTACTTGGGGAAGACGAACCCATTGAAGCAGGCATACGTGAGGCGCACAGTCTCATGGAGAGGCTTGGCATTCACGCATCGCAACTTATCGAAGGGGCCTATGTTGATCTCCATGCACGCCAAGGTGAGCGGTCGGGGAGATCGGTAACTTGCGGCCCACCCGGAACCAGCGTCAAAGCAGCGCGCTAGACGACGCCCTTCTTTTCGAGCGCAGCGATCTCCTCGGCCGACAAGCCGAGCAGGCGCGCGAGGACTTCGCCGGTGTCGCCGCCCGGAACCGGCGCGGGCCGCGCGTGCCCCGCGTCGGAGCGGCTGAAGCGCAGCGGCAGGCCCGCCGCGAGCGCCGCGATCGGCGCGCCATCGGGCGCGCGCAGCGGCTGCACCATGCCGCGGCTGCGCAGGTGCGGCCACTCGATCGCCTCGATCGGCCGCCGCACCGGGCTGCACGGCACGTCGGCCGCGCGCAGCGTTGCGACGATCTCTTCGACGGCGCGCTCGCGGGTCCAGGCCGCGACCAGGCGATCGACCTCGGCGTTGTGGACGATGCGCCAGGAGACGCGCGAGAAGTCCGGGTGCGCGGCGAGGTCGGCGCGCCCGATCGCGGCGGCGACGGCGCGCCAGTCCTCGGGCGTCACCGCGCCGAGCGCCACCCAGCCGTCGCGCGCGCGATACGAGTTGAACGGCGAGAAGCGCATGATGCGGTTGCCCTGCCGCTCGGCCAGGCCAAGCCGCGCGTAGCAGTCGAGCGGCTCGTCCATCATCATCGCGAACAGGCAGTCGACCATCGACACGTCGATCGCCTGGCCCGTCCCCGAGCGCTCGCGCTCGTGCACCGCGGAGACGACGCCGAGCGCGGCGAAGGTCCCGGCGATCATGTCCGAGAGGGCGCCCGCGGTCTTGAGCGGCGGGCCGTCCGGCTCGCCGGTAATCCCCATCAGTCCGGAGGCCGCCTGCGCCATCAGATCGTAGGCCTTGAGCTCGCGATCCGGGCCGGTCGCGCCGTAGCCGCTGATCGCGCAGTACACCAGGCGCGGATTGCGCGCGGCGAGCGCGGCGTAATCGATGCCCAGGCGCGCGGCGACGCCGGGGCGGAAGTTCTCGACCACGACGTCGGCGCGCTCAGCGAGGCGAAGCAAAAGATTCCGCCCCTCCGGGCTCTTGAGATCGAGCGTCATCGACGACTTGCCGCGCGCGCGCTTGAGGTAGGCGATGCCGTAGTCCGCGTCGCTCGCGCGCTCGAAGCCGACCCCGCCGGGACCGACGAACGGAGGCGCGCTCGCGGTCGGGTCGCCGCCGCGCGGCTGGTCGATCTTGATCACCTCGGCGCCGAGGCCCGCGAGCAGCAGCGTGCAGTACGGCCCCGAGAGGAAGCGCGTGAAATCGAGGACGACGAGCCCCTGCAGCGCTCCGCTCACGCGGCGCTCAGGCGGCCGGGACGCACAGCAGCGCGGCGCACTCCGCTGCCGCCCTGCGCGCGCGGTCGGCGAGGTCCTCCGCGGACGCGCTCGAGATCGGGTGCTCGATGACGACGAAGCGGTAGCCCTCGGCGCCGAGCGCACGCGCCATGAGCTCGGCGGCGCTGACGAACTTCGCCGTCATGATCCCCGCCGAGGGCAGGCCCAGGCGCTCGCCGATGATGGAGTCGTGCAAACTGCACGACGAGCAGCTCCCTCAGTCGCCGATGCCCGAGACGAGCGCCTGCCAGCGCTCGGCCTCGGTCATGATCTCGGCCTCGGCCGGCGCGCTGTAGTTGGACTTCGTCGTGCGCACGATCCTGGCCACGCCGAAGCGCTCCTTCAGCTCGCGCTCGAAGGCGTCGAAGAACGGCTTGGTGCCCTTCTTGCCGTTGGAGACGATACCCACCGTCGCCCCCTTCAGGGTGGCGAGGCGCTTGGCCGGCGCGAACGCCGCGGGGCCGGACTCGTGAGTGGGGTCGAGGAACTCGATCGCCATGACGAGCGCCTCAGGCCTCGCAGTCGACGCAGGCGCCGATCGCCATCGTCACCGCGCGGCTCTTGTTGCCGTACCAGGGCGGGATCACCGCGCCGAATCCGCCCGCCGGGCCGCCCGCGGCAACGACGAGCACGTCGTTCGGCGACTCGAAGGCCGCGTACTCGCGCTCGCCGCGGTCGCCGACCACCGATCCTTTGCCGCAGTCGCGCCACTCGCTGCGCTGCACGCGCGCCTTGCCGTGGAGGTACTCGCGCACCTCGGCCTTCGACCAGCCGGCACGCTCGAAATGCGCGCGCAGCTGCGGCGGAACGACGATCGCGTAGTTGCCCGGCCAGATCGAGTAGTGGCGCATGCTGGCGCGGATCTCCGAGGCGTAGGTGTCGAGGATCTCCTCAGGCG
>DAHVFK010000364.1 GCA_027317055.1 Betaproteobacteria bacterium
CGTGACGCTGGAAAATTGTCTCGGTTACCACTTCCGCGACGCGGCGCTGCTGGACCAGGCCCTTACGCACCGCAGTTACGGATCGCCCCACAACGAGAGACTCGAGTTTCTCGGCGATGGCGTGCTCGACTGCGTCGTCGCGGAATTGCTCTATGGTCGTTTCCCGTCTCTTTCCGAAGGCAAGTTGACACGTTTCAGAGCCGGTCTCGTACGCGAAGAGACGCTATGTGATCTCGCACGAAGGCTTGCGCTCGGCAAGCACTTGCGCCTAGGCGAGGGCGAGCTTGCAAACGCAGACGGGCCGCGGCCATCTATCCTGGCCGATGCGATGGAGGCGGTTTTCGGGGCCGTGCTGCTGGACGGCGGATACGAGGCTGCGCGCCGGGTGGTACTCGCGGTCTACGGCGGTGCACTGGAAGAGCTTGATCCGGACCGAACCGGCAAGGACGCGAAAACGCGCTTGCAAGAGTATCTCCAGGGCCACCATCGTTCGCTGCCCGAGTATCGCGTGACCGCGACCCGCGGGGCCGCGCACATTCAAACTTTCGAAATCGAGTGCGTGGTCGCGGAGCTGGGCTTGCGCTCGACGGGCAGCGGAACATCGCGCCAACGCGCCGAGCAACAGGCCGCAGAGGGGATGCTGCGGGAACTCGGACAATGACAAAGTTTCGCTGCGGAACCGTCGCCATCGCAGGACGGCCCAACACGGGAAAGTCCACGCTGCTCAATCGGCTGGTTGGCGAGAAGCTGTCGATCGTGTCGCCGAAAGCGCAGACTACGCGCCATCTGGTGACTGGAATATTGAACACTGGCGACTGCCAGTTCGTCTTCATAGATTCGCCCGGCCTGCAATCGCGCCACCGGGATGTCCTGCATCGGACGCTGAACCGGCGCGCGGCGGACGTGGTCCGGGACGCGGACGTCGTGGCGTTCGTCGTCGATGCCGCGCGCTACGGCGCGGAAGACCGGGCCGTTCTGGCGCGCATTCCCTTCGAGCGTAAGGTCGTGGCGGTAATGAACAAGATTGATCGAGTGAAACGTGCTGCCGAATTGATTCCATACATCGAGCGACTGAGCAAGGAACGTGAGTTCGCCGCGATCGTGCCGGTAAGCGCGCGCAGCGAGAAGAACCTGCCGGAGTTGCTGAGCGTTCTGCGCGGCGCGCTGCCCGAGGCGCCCCCCATGTACCCGCCGGAGCAGCTGACCGATCGCGACGAGCGTTTTTTCGCTGCGGAATTGCTACGCGAAAAGCTGTTCCGGATGCTGGGCGAGGAGTTACCGTACCGCTGCGAGGTGGTGATCGACAGCTTTCGCGAAGAAGGTCGCCTGCGCAGGATCGAGGCGACGATCCTCGTCGAGCGCGAGAGCCAGAAGGGCATCGTGGTCGGCAGCAAGGGTGCGCAGCTCAAGCGCATGGGCGAGGCTGCGCGCAAGGATATGGAGCGGTTGTTCGGCGGCAAAGTCTACCTCGGCGTCTGGGTCAAGGTTCGGCGCGGCTGGACCGACGACGAGCGTGTCCTGCGCGGGTTGGGCTATGGATAACCGGGCGACGCGGCGCAGGGCGGACAACGAAGCGGGGTTTGTCCTGCACACGCATCCCTACAAGGAGACCAGCCTTGTCGTCGAGGCTTTCACCCGGCGCTTCGGCCGCGTGGCGCTGCTCGCGCGCGGCGCGCGACGCCCGCGCTCGGCGATGCGCGGCGTGCTGCTTGCCTTTCACCCGTTGCGGCTGAGTTGGAGCGCTTCGGGTGAGCTCGGCACGCTGGTTGCGGCCGAGTGGGCGGCGGGACTGCGCTCGCTTGAGGGTCTCGGCTTGATGTGCGGGTTCTATTTAAACGAACTCCTGCTGCGGCTGCTGCCGCGCGAGGATCCGCACGAAGAGCTTTTCGACGCCTATGCCGGCAGCCTGGCGCGCCTCTCGGCGCGGGCGCCGCACGCCGCGGTGTTGCGAGGCTTCGAGCGCCGGATGCTGGCGGAACTCGGGTATGCTCCGGTGCTGGAGCGCGATGCCGCGACCGGCTTGGCAATCGAGCCGGAGCGGCGCTACGCTTACGAGCCAGACCGCGGCCCGGTAGCGGTGACGGGCAGGGAAGGGCGCCCGGGCGTTGGCGCCGACGTGGTAGTCAGCGGCCGCACCCTTCTCGACCTCGCGCGCGATGAATACGAATGCGCCGAGACGCGCGACGAAGCCCGCGCGCTGCTGCGCGCCTTGATCGCGCATCGACTCGGAGGACAGACGCTTCATACGCGCACCGTGCTGATGGAGCTGCAGGAGCTATGATCGAACTCGGCGTCAATATCGACCATGTCGCAACCGTGCGGCAGGCGCGCCTCACCTACGAGCCCGACCCGGTCTGGGCGGCCGTCGAGGCGCACTTGGGGGGCGCCGACGGCATCACCGTGCACCTGCGCGAGGATCGGCGCCATATCCAGGACGAGGATGTGAGGCGCTTGCGCGAGCTCACGCATATCAAGCTCAATCTTGAAATGGCCGCGACCGAAGAGATGATCGGGATCGCTTGCGGCGTGAAGCCCGAAATGGCCATGCTGGTGCCCGAAGGACGGCACGAGATCACGACGGAAGGTGGACTTGACGTCGTCTCGCAGGAGGCGAAACTTAGGAACGCGATCACACCGCTTGCCGCGGCCGGAATCAAAGTGTCGGTATTTATCGACGCAGAGTTGCGTCAGGTGGAGGCAGCGGCTCGCATTGGCGCGGTAGTCTGCGAAATACACACCGGCCCCTACGCGCACGCATTTCATTCCAAAGGTCGCGACCCCGAGAGTCCGGCGGTGGTGCGCGAGCTCGACAAACTCAAGCAGGCCGGAGAGGCGGTCCGTGGTTTGGGCATGCGCTTCAACGCCGGCCACGCCCTGAACTATTTCAACGTCGAGCCGGTTGCCCGGTTGGTCGGCGTTCGCGAGTTGCATATCGGACACGCCATCGTGAGCCGTGCCGTGTTCATCGGCATGCGCGAGGCGGTACGGGAGATGAAGCGCCTGATCGTCGAAGCTGCGCGCTCGCTTCAGCAATGATCTACGGCGTCGGCACGGACATCGTAGAGATTGCGCGCGTGCAGAAAGTGCTGGCGCGCTACGGCGAGCGTTTCGCGCAGCGGATACTGTGTCCGCCAGAGCTGGCCCGATTTCGCGCGCATCGCCAGCCCGTCGCATACCTCGCGAAGCGCTTCGCCGCCAAGGAGGCCTTCACCAAGGCGCTCGGCACGGGGATTCACGCGCCGGCAAATTGGCACGGCGTATGGGTCGTCAACTTGCGTTCCGGCCAACCCACGCTTGAGTTTACGCCGGCGCTCGCCGCACTGCTGGCGCAGCGCGGAGTAGGACGCAGCCACTTGTCGCTATCGGACGAGAAGGCGTTTGCCAGCGCGACCGTGATTCTGGAGTCCGGGACATGAGCGTGACGCCGGGTCCGGCCATCATTGACGTCATCGGCAGCGCGCTGACAGACGAAGATCGGGCGCGCCTGCGGCACCGCGCCACTGGCGGCGTAATCCTGTTCGCGCGCAATTACGAGAATCCTCAGCAGTTGCGCGCACTCGTGACGGACATTCGCGCCTTGCGGCCAGACCTTCTGTTGTGCGTAGATCACGAAGGTGGGCGGGTGCAGCGCTTTCGGGCCGGATTCAGCCAGTTGCCGCCGATGCGCCAGTTGGGGGAGATGTGGGATCGCGACCACGGCGCTGCGTGCGCCGGCGTCCGGGCGGCAGGTCTCGTGATCGCGGCCGAGCTTGCGGCGCATGGACTCGATTTCAGTTTCGCTCCCGTGCTCGACCTTGACTATGGCAGCAGCAGCGTGATTGGTGACAGGGCATTCCACGCCGAGCCCCTCGCCGTGGGAGAGCTTGCGGTCGCGTTCATCGACGGCCTGGCGAATGGCGGGATGGCGGCGGTTGGAAAGCATTTCCCGGGTCACGGCTACGCTGCCGCAGACTCGCACGTCGACGTTCCGCGTGACGAGCGTCCGTTGCAACAGGTTCTCGCGCGTGACGTGGCACCTTACAGGCCAGCGATTGCGGCGGGCCTCGCGGCGGTGATGCC
>DAHVFK010000365.1 GCA_027317055.1 Betaproteobacteria bacterium
CGCGAGCATCGAGCGAAGGCCTCAGATCTTCTTTCTCTGTTCGGACTACCGAGTCAGAAAAACCCGCTCTACTTTCATACAGACAAGCGACGGAACCGTCGAGTCGGCAGCCTGAAGTCCGACATCTTGAAGTTCAGCAATCGAATTTGTGAAAAGTGCAACAGCGCTACGACCCAGCCACACGACTACGCTTGGCAGCACTTTTCGGAAACGGTGCGCGCGCGCGTGCCGGCTATTGCGCCCGGCATCTACTTGAGACCGAGCCGAATCTTCCCCTACAACGCACGCGCGGCCATGCTGAACGTCCACCTGTATTTCCTCAAGCTTTTCGGCTGCCAGATCATTGAAGGCGGCACCCCGATTGACATTGAGCCTTTTGCCCGAGCAATCCTCAACGGAAGAGCCCACGACGACGTGTATCTCGGATTTGGCCCAACTCCGCCTGGCGACCCTGCCAATATGGCCGGCGGATCCGACGTCCAGGTGGCGAAGCTCGGCGACAAATGCGCGTTCGCCACCTGGTTCTACGAGGTCGGAAACCTGTCAGTCAACATCATGTACGCGATGCCCGGCGAAAGACGCGAGGGTCTCGTGGACGCTTGGCATCCCCGCCTGGGATGCAAGCGAATCAAGATGAAGGACTTTAAGTCGCACGAGTGACCCGCGCCCAGTTCACATGACGAACCACAACTCCGACCGGCCGATCGACCGCATCCGAAACTCCGCTCTATCGATGAAGGTGGGGGAGGACGGCGACGGCCAGATCGGCATGATGATCAACATGCAGCACTCTTTGTACTCGATCCATGAGCACGCAATCTACGCGACGCAGCTCGCCGACCAGATCGATCCGCGGCGTACGAACGCGGCGGTGCCGAACACGCAACAGAAAGTCCTTTCTCTGGGCGCACAAGATCCAGAGGTTGCGAGGACCTACCTGACGGCGTATGCGCTTTTCAAGTCGATGCATCTGGGCTCGCGATTTGACGAAAAGAAAGCCCTTCAGCTCGCGTTTGAGTTCCTCTCCACCATCGCGGCAATGCTGGACATGCAAAGAAGCCTTGATGCGGCAACCAAGGCGGTCGTCGAGAAATTCGAAGCTCTGCCCGCTAAGGATCGCAGTCTGCGCCTCCCGGCGCTCGGTGACGCATCGCATCGCTGCGACGCATTTACACAGATGATCGGGCACGCAGTCGACACGCTCGAGGAAGTTGCCCGTCTCTTCTATCCGGACGAGATTACGAATAAGTGGGTCGATTCGTTGACTGCGGTTCTCGCCCAGAAGCACGGCGAAGACGCACCGGTTACCCGCGCTATGCGCGAGCGGGGACCTGTGTTACTGCAGCTTCGGAAGCTTCGCAATATGGTTGAGCACCCGAAAGACGGCGCTCGAATCACGGTGCACGACTTCAAGCTGTTGCCTTCGCTGGATCTCCTGATGCCGTCTGTCGAGATCCAACGTCCGGGCGAGGAGCCCGCAACGGGCTCCCTCGTCTCCCTGATGGACCAAGTGCGCAATGCGCTTGTCGATGAGGCGGAGCATTTGTTCGGCCTTCTTGTGGCGGCGAACGTGCAGCCGTTCTCGAAGTTCAAGGTCTGTCTGATCGAACTGCCCAAGGACCGGCGTCCGAAATGGAACCCGCACCAGCGCCTCTCGTACGGCATCGAAATCAACGGGCAGGTACAGCCCTTCGGGTAGTCCTACAACATGCAGCTCGTAACCGTCGGCCGCGATAGTCGAAGGTGACACTCCTAACCCCAACGACTGCTTCGGGTCGGATTGAGCTTATCTGGGGTAGGAAAGCAGTCGTTCACAGGAATGAATGGCGCTGAAGAATGGCCGGTAAGCGATCCGTTGCGGACGTTGCAGGCCACGAGGTCGTACGGCAGCAATGGCCGACGAGCAGACGTCCGCGGCACTTCATACACTTCCCAGCTGCTGCCGGGAAGTGAGCGTGTTACGCGATCGTGACGACGAGCGTGTCACATCTGCATCACGTTCTTGCAGCTTAGATTCAGCGCATCATCGAGTCGACTGCCACCGAACGTCCCGCGGTGCCCGACTGCGAGAATCCGGCAGAACCCCCTAGCACAAGTCTCCCCGCCGTTCAATAGGAAAAACGGGCGCCGATTTCCTATATGCGCCGCGCGCACGCGGCCGTACGCTGCACTTCTGTCCCGAGGTGGATCAGCGGCATACCGATGCGCAAGAACGTCACGATCGGCTTTTCCCCGGCCGAGTTCATGAGGCTTCAGGGCGCCGCAGCAGCGGCCCGAATGCCGGTCGCGAGCTACCTCAAGTGGCTCCTCCAGGGCTCGCCGGTGGACGGCATGACGAGGAGCACGTCCATGATTCTTGAGCGCTTGGACGAGATTAACGTCGCCATGGCGAGGCTTTCGAGCGAGCAAGGGCCGCAGCCGGTGTCCGTTCGGGTGCCGCGCATCGCCCCTCGCGACGTGATCCAGATGAGGCTGCGCGCGCGTGGCTTGCCGAGCAGCACGATCCAGCAGGTGAACGCGGTGTTGGATGACATCGAGGCAGGGCAATGACGCACGGGCCGGCTGCCAGCACGCGGCAAGCGGCGAATCGCTTATTCGCCATGCACTTGCACGCGAACCGCACTAGCTATGTAAACAGGTGCTTGCACGGAATCTCAACGGCGACGCGGAGTTACGAGCACCTTGAAGGTGCGTATGGTGTGATGGGGTTTTCGGGCGTTAAAGACGCCCGAAAGAGCGTTTTCCTCGCCGACGCTTTCAGCGTCGGCCGCTCGACTACAGCCGGACTAATGGACGGAGACGGGAGGACTACACGAAGGCGACATGGAGCATACGTAGCGACGACAAAAGGAAAGGCATGAAGGTTGAAGAGGCACTGAGCCTGCTCCCGTCCGCCTGCAAGGCGAAGCGGCTTCGCGCTCTTTGGCCGACGATCGAGGCGAAGCTCGCCGAAGGCGTTGCGCACGCCGAGGTGCTCGGGCTCCTGAACCGCAGCGGCTTTGACTTGAAGCAGTGCACCTACAAGACCTACCTCTACCGCTACCGCAAGAAGCTGCGCCAGGAGGCCGCGGCCGGGCGCAAGAAGGTGCCCGCATCTCAACGGGCAGCTTCGTCCCGATTGACGGCGCCGCTGGACGGCGGCGCCGGCGACTCCGGGCGGCCGGCCACGTTCGATTACGACCCGCGGGGAATTCCCGACCTATTGAAGTGAGACCCATATGGAAAACACCATTCATTTCGTCCTGCAGGCGAAAGGCGGCATCGGCAAGTCCTTCGTCAGCACGCTGCTCGCGCAGCACCTGCTAAACGAAACCGGCGCCGTGCGCTGCTTCGATACCGACCAGGAGAACACCACGTTCACGCACTACGAGGCGCTCCAGGTCAAGCACGTCGGCGTCACCAACGCGTCGCGGCTGATCGATCCGAAGAAGTTCGACGGGCTGATGGAGATCCTCCTGACCGAGGAAGGCAATTTCGTCATCGACACCGGAGCGAATACGTTCTCGAACTTTCTCGCCTACATGGTCGAGAACGAGGTCTTTCCTATGCTCGAGGACGCCAGCAAGACGACCTACGTCCACACCATCGTCGGCGGCGGCGATACGCTCGCCGACACCGCCAACGGCTTCCACGCGATCGCGCACAAGGTGAACGGCACGCACGTCGTGCTCTGGTTCAACGAGCACTTCGGGGAGATCAGGACCGCCGAAGGAAAGCCGTTCACGGAGACCCAGGCCTACCGCGAGAGCGCCGCGAAGCTGGTGGGCGTGGTGAGGCTCTACAGGCGCAATCCCGCCACGTACGGCGAGGACATCCGCAAGCTCAACACGAGGCGGCACACCATCGCGCAGGCGCTCGCCTCGGGCGAGTACTCGCTGATGGAGAAGCAGCGGATCAAGACCTTCAGCCGCGACGTGTTCGGCCAGCTCAAGGGGCTCGCATGGTGACGGATACCAACCGGCTGCGCGCCGCGATCTTCGAGCGCAGCGGCATCGCGATCGATGAGCACGATCCCATCATGGCGGTGCTCGCCGCGTCCGCCC
>DAHVFK010000366.1 GCA_027317055.1 Betaproteobacteria bacterium
GTGAGCGGATGTCAGGACCGGACATCGCCGAGAAGAGGAACGCGACGTCCTCTACCGTGCGCGCGATCGGGCCGAGGACCGGCAGCGTTCCCCAGGCGTCGGTGGCTGGATAGTTCGGCGTGCGCCCCGGCGTGGGCCGGAAGCCCACCACGTTGCAGAAATTGCCCGGGTTCCTGAGCGAGCCGCCGAGGTCCGAGCCGTCGGCGAACGGCAGCATGCCGCACGCGACCGCCGCCGCCGCGCCGCCCGAGGAGCCGCCGCAGGTCTTGTCGAGGTCGTAGGGGTTGAGCGTGGCGCCGAAGACCTTGTTGAAGGTCTGGCTGCCGGCGCCGAATTCGGGCGTGTTGGTCTTGCCCAGCGTGATCGCCCCCGCGGCCTTCAGCCGCTCGACCAGCACGTGGTCCTCGCTCGGCACGTTGGCGGCGTAGATCGGGGAGCCGAAGGTGGTGCGGATGCCCTTGGTGGCGACCAGGTCCTTGTACGCGATCGGCAAGCCGGCCAGCGGGCCCGCGCGCGCGCCCTTGCGGTCCAGCGCCCTGGCCTGCTTGAGCGCCTGCTCGGGCAGGAAGGTGACGATCGCGTTCACTTTCGAGTTCACGCGCTCGATCTGCGCGATGTGCGCCTTCATGACCTCGGCAGCCGACAGCTTGCGGGCGCGGATCAGGCGGGCGAGCTTCTTAGCCGACTGGAACACGATGTCGTTCATGTTTCTTGAGCTCCGGACAATCACATCAGCACGATGTCGAACTGCTCCTGGGTGTAGCTCGTTTCGACCTGCATCGAGATCGGCTTGCCGATGAAGTCCGACAGCATCGCGAGCGACGCCGATTCGTCCTCCAGGAACAGGTCGCTCACCTTCTGCGAGGCGAGGACACGGTATTCGCGCGCGTTGAAGGCGCGCGCCTCGCGCAGGATCTCGCGCAGGATCTCGTAGCACATGGTGCGCGCGGTCCTGACTTCGCCGCGCCCGCCGCAGGTCGGGCAGGGCTCGCACAGCACGTGCGCGAGCGACTCGCGGGTCCTCTTGCGCGTCATCTCCACCAGTCCCAGGGCGGTAAAGCCGTTCACCGTCATCCTGGTGCGGTCGCGCGCGAGCGCCCTGTTGAACTCCGCCAGCACGGCCGCGCGATGCTCCTCGCTCTCCATGTCGATGAAGTCGATGATGATGATGCCGCCCAGGTTGCGCAGCCGCAGCTGGCGCGCGATTGTCTGCGCTGCCTCGAGGTTGGTCTTGAAGATGGTGTCGTCGAAGTTGCGCTGGCCGACGAAGCCGCCGGTGTTGACGTCGATTGTGGTCATCGCCTCGGTCTGGTCGATGATCAGGTAGCCACCCGACTTGAGCTCGACCCGGCGCGAGAGCGCCTTTTCGATCTCGGGCTCGACGTTGTGTAGGTCGAACAGCGGCCGCGCGCCCGTGTAGTGCTCCAGCTTGGCGCGCAGCTTGGGCATATAGGCCTCGGCGAAGGCGGCGAGCTTCTGGAAGTTCTCGCGCGAATCGATCACCAGGCGCTTGGTGGCCTCGGAGGCCATGTCGCGCAGCACGCGCTGCGCGAGCGAGAGGTCCTGGTATAGCAGCTGCGGCGGCTGCGCGCCGAGCGAGCGCTGGCGCAGGTCGCGCCACAGGTGGCGCAGGTAGTCGATGTCGGCGGCGAGCTCGCCCGCGTCGGCGGCCTCGGCCAGGGTGCGGATGATGAAGCCTCCCTTCTCGTCCGGCGGCAGCAGTTCCTTGACCTTGTCGCGCAGCAGCTGGCGGCCGTTCTCGCTCTCAATGCGCTGCGAGATGCCGATGTGCGGGTCCTGCGGCAGGTACACCAGCATGCGTCCGGCGATCGAGATCTGGGTGGTGAGCCGCGAGCCCTTGGTGCCGATCGGGTCCTTGGCCACCTGCACCAGCAGCGGCTGGCCCTCCGAGAGGATCTGCTCGATCGCCCTGGTGGGCTCGGCGCCTTCGGTGCCGGCCTGCCGGCGGTGCTCGAAGATGTCCGCCACGTGCAGGAACGCCGCGCGCTCCAGCCCGATCTCGACGAAGGCGGACTGCATCCCCGGCAGCACCCGCGCAACGCGCCCCATGTAGATGTTGCCCACCAGGCCGCGGCTCGCGGTGCGCTCGACGAGAAGCTCCTGCACCACACCCACATCGAGCACCGCGACGCGCGTTTCCTGCGGCGTGATGTTAATAAGGACTTCTTCGCTCACGCGTCGTACCCATCCGCTCGATCACCTGCGCCGTCTCGTAAAGTGGCAGCCCCACGACTCCGGAATAGCTGCCGCGGATGGCGGCGACGAACTGCGCGGCACGGCCCTGGATCGCGTACGCGCCGGCCTTGTCGTCGGCCTCGCCGGTGGCGACGTACTGGCGGATCTCGTCTTCGCCAATGGCGCGGAACTGCACCACCGTGCGCGAGAGCTCGGCTTCGGTGCGCTCGTCGTACTTCAGCACCACGGCGGAAAGCACCTCGTGCTCGCGGCCCGACAGCTCGGTCAGCATGCGCGCGGCGTCGGCCCGGTCGGCGGGCTTGCCGAAGATGCGCCCCTCGAGGGCGACGGTGGTGTCGGCGGCGAGCACCGGCGCCCGCGGCAGGTTGCGCTGCATCAGCCGCTTCCAGCCCAATTCGGCCTTCGCCATCGCGACGCGCTCGACGTAGGCGCGCGGCGACTCGCCTTCGAGCACCTCTTCGCTCACCTCGTCGCCGTCCGGTCGCGCGCGGAACATCAGCAGGTGAAAGCGCACCCCGATCTGCGCCAGCAGCTCGCGCCGGCGCGGACTGCGCGAAGCGAGGTACAGGCTGCGATCGAGCGAAGCGAGCACGGCGGCACCGTCCGGAGGGGTCCGCGAAGTGTAGCAGAGCGCGGCGCCGGCTATGCCCGGTGGTAGGGGTGTCCACCGAGCAGGGAGGCGGCGCGGTAGAGCTGTTCGCAAAGCAGGACCTGCGCCAGTGCGTGCGGCAGGGTGAGTGCCGACAGGCGCAGCTCGAGCGCTGCCTCGCGCCTGAGGGTGGGGTCGAGCCCGTCCGGCCCGCCGATCGCGAACGCGGTCGGCGGGCCATCGTCCAGCCAGCGCCGCAATTGCGCTGCGAACTGCGCGGTGTTCAGCTCGCGCCCGCGCTCATCGAGCGCCACCAGCCGTGCGCCGCGCGGCAGCCGCTCGCGGATGCGCGCGGCCTCCAGCGCCAGCAGGCGCTCGAGCGGCTTGCCCGAGCTGCGCGGCTCCGGCCTGACCGTTTCGAGCGCGGTTTCGAAGCCGCGCGGCATGCGCTTGAGGTATTCGGCGCAGGCCGCCTGCGCCCAGCCCGGCGCCTTAGCGGCTACGGCGACGATGAGCAGTCTTGCCACGCGCACGCACGGCCGCGGCCTGCTTGAGCCGCACTGCCTTTCCGCCCCAGATTTCCTCCAGGTTGTAGTAGCTGCGCACCGTCGGGTGCATCAGGTGCACCACGACGTCGCCCAGATCGACCAGCACCCACTCGGCGTTGGCTTCGCCCTCGACGCCGTAGACGCGTCCGCCCAACTCGCGGATCTTTTCCTGCACGTGGTCGGCGAGCGCCTTGACCTGGCGCGTCGAGTCGCCGCTGGCGATGACCACGCGCTCGAACATGGACGGCAGGCGCGCGGTGTTGAACACCACGATGTCGCGCGCCTTGATGTCTTCCAGCGCGTCCACCACGGTGCGCTGCTTCCTTCGAATATCCATCAGCGATACAGTCGGTGCGTTGAGATGTAGTCGAGCACGGGGGCCGGCAGCATACCCGATACGTCCTCGCCGCGCGCGATGCGGGCGCGGATCTCGGTCGAGGAGACGTCGAGCGGCGCCATTTCGACGCGCAGCACCGGCCCGGCGGCGCGCACCTCGGCGCCCGCTTCGGGCGCCCAGCCGGGGCGGGCGACCAGCGCGATGCGCGCGAGCCCGAACAGCTCGCGCCAGCGGTGCCAGCCGGCGAGCTTCTCGTACTGGTCGCCGCCGATCAGCAGCACGAGCGGCGCGTCGGGTCCGAGCTCGGCCCTGAGCGCGGCGAGCGTGTCCACCGTAT
>DAHVFK010000367.1 GCA_027317055.1 Betaproteobacteria bacterium
TTGATTGCCATTGCCATTACCTCCGTTCTCCTTTGCTGCGTCCGCTTCCCGTCATCGGGCAGGACGCGCTCTGTTTTCATTCCCGCGCCAATTTGTTTCCGCGCGGCCCTTACACCTCGAACAGGAGGGCCGTGCGCAGATTTCTAGATGCGCGAGCGGAGCGGGCGGCAGGACGTGCCACAGCGGAAGCGGCCCAGGGGGCTGGCGCGTCGTGCTAGCGCAGCGAACGCCACCAAATGAGAGCGGCGGCGAAGCGGAGATCGCAGGCGGAGTTGGGATGCGGCGTGGGGCCGCGACGCGGAGTCTACGGAGCGCTCGTGGGGCGGCTCACAGCGAAGTGCCGCGATCCGAAACGGTATGTTCTACGATTCTACTGAACCCTGCCCAACACTCGCTCAATATAGGAATGAAGTGAGCAGTCGAGGTTAACGCCCTTGGAGAGGATCAAGGCGGCTCAACCGTCATAAGCCGTAACGACGACGATGCCATCCTAAGTTTGTCAGGTGTGCCGACGTGAGGCCTCTGAGAATGGGCGTTTTCTGCAAGCCAAGCGCTAAGTGTGCCTCGGCGCTCAGAGTAGTGGAAATTAGAATACTGCCTTCGTCCGAAAAGCTGATCAAACCGGCATCGAAAGCTGAGTCCCAAAGTGCTGAGAGCAAAAGTCCATTGTGAACGTCCAGCCGTTGCTCGTCTGTTGCACATTCTGCCCATGGGACGATGTGCGACGCGCGAAGCAATGCCGGGTCAGTGATTCCGGAGAGGGGACATCGGCCGTTCCAGTACTCCATCAGCGCCCGACGAAACAGGTCCTGTCCAATCCGCTGTACTACGAGTCGCTCGGCCTCCGTGGTGCGTGGCAGGTTCTGAACGGCGGTGCGAAAATTTGCGAGGGGTACATCCGGAAGGCTGAGGCCGAGGCGATATGCGCGGTCGAGACCACTATAAAGCGCGTCAAGGGCGTCGAACACGAAAGTGACGGTACCAGGTCCAGGAACTGTGGAAGCCGTGGGAAGTCCGATCTCGGCGGATACTTCTGGCCGATCGATTGAGAGAAGCCACGGACCACTTTGAGAGGCTCCGGCGATCCAGATGTCACCTTTTGCCGTTGTTGAAGCGAAGCGGAACCAGCCGTCTTCGACTCCACGATCCAGACGGTACCCGTTGTTGGACGCGGCCTTTTGGGCTTCAGTCCGTACGACAAATCCAGGCGGGTTCTCGGGCGCGATCACAAATCGGCACCGAACAAGCGTTCCGCTGCAGGTGCCCCTTTGATCGTAAGACACAGCCAGGGGGCACGGCGGAATTCCTCGGGTGGTTCTGTAGTGGTGGTGACAATGTATTGGAAAAGAGGGGTCGGGGTCAGAGATTCTAGCTGGGCGACGAGTGCGAAGAGCCTGTTGTAGATGGATTGCCCGAGGTCCGCTTCCCGGGGACTGTCATGTACCATGAATCCACTTAGATTGGTTTTTCCTTCGATCGTCATGATCAGAGCGCTGAGATCGAACGCAACAACTTTGAGCGATTCAATCGCGGCGGTCGATCGCTCCCCTCCCATCTGGATCTTGAGGGCAAATCCGTTGCCGTCGAGCTTCACCTCACCCTTAATGTCAGTGGGAACGAACTCACGGAGCACCGCGTCGAAGCACGAGGAAAGGTGGCCGACAATGTTCGCGACAGCTTCCCTATGGGCGGTCAAAGTATCGCCTATGTCTTTTAGCGATTTGGTCGTCTCTTCGGCGGAGGCCGCGGCCTTGGCACGTTCTTGCAAAAGATCATCATATCGTTGAGCTTCATCGATAAGGCGGTTTGCGGACTGGAGTGAGAGCGAGCGATCGGACAGGGCGCGCTCTAAAAGCGTTACGGTGCGAACCAAAGGCTCAAGAGTACGCTGTGCAGCGAGGATTCTCGAACTGATTAAGGGTCGTTCCGCTTCGAGTTTTCGGATGCTGTTTTCAACGCTCTCGAGGTCCCCGCGACGCTGCGCGATACGATTCTGTAGAGCTTCCAGATCGCATGTGGCCGTTGAGATTTTGCATCCTTCGGCTAAGGCTTTGTCTATTGGCACGGCGCATATTGGACAAATGGGATTTTCCTCTTTTGTCAGGCGAGCCCAGGCTTCTGGGAGTTCGGCGCGAATGTAGTTCGCGGACTTTTTTCGCTCGTCGATTAGGATACGAGTATTACTGAGCTCCGTTTCGAAGCGTCGAAGCTCATCTTGTGCTTTGTCGCGATCGCGTCGAGCACGATCTAAATCCGTTGTGTTTGAACCGTCCGGGATCTTAAGGAGCTTTGTCAGGTTCTGGGCCGCAGCAGATTTAAAGGCGACTGAATCAAGTTGAGACGGAGAAGAGAGTCCGGGGTCGAACCCGAGGCCCGCCACTAGCAGCTTACGCGTCCTGCCTAGTTGCCAGTCCAGCCGTTCTAGTTCTGACCGCAGAGTGCGATTTCGGTTCTCCTGATCCTCTTGGCTTCGGCGAACGGCGTTTTCGCGAGACGAAAGCGCCCGGATCAGGGCACGTACAATAGTAATTCTGTCTTCTACAGATCGGCCGCGAACAGGTGACCCAGATGCGGTGTTGGGATCGCGCCAGTCAAGGTAATGTCCAAAGCGGCACTCTTGGTCGCGGGTGGCCCATGCGAGCGTGGCGAGCCAGGCTCCGGCTTCTCCAATCTGGGGCGGCATTAGCAGAGCAGCATTGCCTACGATCGTTCGGGTGATCGCCTCTCTGAGCGGAGCGATACCCGTCGCCGGTATGTCTTCTCGGAACGCATCACTAAAGGAACCGCTCGCTACGACCACGTCGTGATGGCGAGTGCCCAGCGAACGGACTACAATCCAGAGGTCGCCATTGAGCAATACTTCGGCACCTACATGACCATTGGGAAAGGCCTTGGAGATCAGGAGTCTTTGATCTTCGGAGGCGAAGGCATCCTCTCCCAGGCAATACCGCAGAAGACGGCAGAATGCGGTCTTACCACTACCATGGCCGATCGGCGCAGACTCGGAAGATCCGGAATCCGGGGACCAGACGATATTTAGTCCCGGTCTGAACGTGATGTCGCGAATGACGGCTCCTGGTTCGCGCCAGATTACGAGTCGGCGAATCCAGAGTCGCGGTTGCAAACGCCGCGGCTCCGGTGTGACAGAGAGGAATGAATGGCGGAAAAATTCACGCTGCACTGGCTCGTACCCAAGCTTGGTCGTCACCCGGCAGATCGGCGACAGCTTCATCGAGATTGATCTTTGAAAGCGCCTGGAGAACGAAAGTCGCACGACCGTAGGGCCATGCGGCGTCATCGACTACAAATTGATCCAGGCCCGGCCCTGCGGCCCAAGTGTGAGCAGCAGGATCTTCGACTATCGCGCGCATTCCCAGCAGTTGGGTGACGGCGTTGCGCCAGCCGGCCGGAATGCTTGGCGTGAGATTAATCACCTTGGGGTCCGTTACTAGATCGGCCGCATGACCGACGAGGCGAGACCACCTGCCTCTCTCCTTCTGCGGCAGTCGGCGTGAGAGATATCGAGGTTCCAACACGAAGATTGCAGCGAGTCTAACGTGCGCGATCGGTGTCGGACCGGGTAACGCACTTATGAGCGCGGCAATCTGAGCAAGACTAGAATCGGCACTCGGGTTTGGGTTGGCCCACGCGCCATCCGGAAGGATAGTGAAATCGATCGGTGTCGGCGGCCTAGACGTTTCGGCAACCGCAGTTGGCGGAGAAATCTCGCTAAGCTCGCCGCGCTCCATTCGATCCCAAGCTGCGAGGACCAGGCGGGCCGTGCGGTATTCGCCGAAGCGCGCGACCTCGTTGTTCTTTAGTATACGGAAAGTCTCAGAAGGGTAGTTTGCTCCCATTACATCTGCGGGATCGAGAATGTAGCGCAGCTCATCGCGCGTCAGTCCATACGCGCGAGCATACCAGGCGTCCAGCTCGGCGCGGACGTTCGCGCGACGGTCCTCGTTCCATGCGAACGGAGTTCCTTGATAGTTCAGGTCTCGAGCGAACGGCGCCATGGAATAG
>DAHVFK010000368.1 GCA_027317055.1 Betaproteobacteria bacterium
GTACATCGTACTGATCGTCGCTTACCTGGTGCCGGTGTTCTGGATGTCGTCCAAGCAGGGCTTCGGCGTGTTTCCGCAGTTCGAGTACGGAGCGGCGGTCGCCCGGCTGGCTGATGTGGAAACCCTGCAGCAGGTGGGCGTCCTGAAGCCGGAGCACGCGATTCCTGGCTTGGCCGCGCTGACCGTCCACCACGCGGCGGTGGCCGGCACGGTGATGGCAGCGTGGAAGTTCATGACGCTGACGGCCTGCATGATGATGGGCACCGCATCGCTGCCGCACATCCTGATGCGCTACTTCACCACCCCATCGGTGAGCGCCGCGCGCAAATCGGTGGCCTGGTCGCTGCTGTTCATTTTCCTGCTCTACTTCACGGCGCCCGCGCTCGCGACGCTGAGCAAGCTGTCGGTGCTGGATCCGAACGTGGCGACGAGCATCATTGGCAAGTCGATATCCTCGGTGAATGCGCTCGACTGGGTGCAGAAGTGGGGCCACGTCGGCATGTTGAAGATCGTCGACAGCAACAACGACGGCATCCTGCAAATCAACGAGTTCTTCATGCGACCGGACATCGTCGTACTGGCGACGCCGGAGATGGCAGGGCTGCCGGCGGTGGTCTCGGGACTGGTCGCCGCGGGCGGTCTTGCGGCGGCGATGTCGACCGCCGACGGACTTCTGCTGGCGATCGCCAACGCGCTGTCGCATGACCTGTACTACAAGATGATCAACCCCAAGGCCGAAACGGCCACGCGGCTGATCGTCGCCCGGGTCCTGCTGGTGGCGATCGGCGCGGCGGGCTCGGCGGTGGCGAGCTTGAAGCTGACCGGGATCCTGGGTGCGGTGGCGTGGGCGTTCGACTTCGCGATGTCCGGCTTGTTCTTCCCGCTGGTGCTTGGCGTATGGTGGAAGCGTGCCAACGCGCCGGGCGCGATCGCCGGAATGATCGCCGGATTCGGGGCCGGTTCCTGGTACCTGTACATGGTGTACACGAACGCCATGCAACCCTGGATCGGCATCGATCACCTGCGCTTCGGCATCATCGGCGCATCGGTGAGTCTGGTCGCCATGGTGGCCGTGTCGCTGATGACCAAGGAGCCGGACGCGGAGACGCAGGCCATGGTCGACGAGGTCCGCATTCCGAGGGGCGCGACCGTTCTGGCGTCGACGCACTAGCGCCAGCGCTTCAAACCGAGCCGGGGCGAGAGCAATTCGCCCCGGCTTTTTTTTTACCGCAACGCCTTAAAATGACGCTCGAATCGTGTTCGAGGAAAGCTGATGGCTGAGGCCTTTCCCATCTGGGTGATCGTGATCGATTACATTCTGGGCGTGATCATGTGGACGCTGATCGGCCGCTTCGGAATGGGGATTTTTCTGCCTGAAGACAGCAACTTCTTCTTCATGCGCGCGTTCGTGCGTACGACCGACCCGCTGCTCAAGCTGTTTTCGCCGATCACGCCTTCGTTTCTCGTCCAACCGCTGGTTCCTCTCTACGTGGCCTGGTTCTTCTTCATGATCCGCTTCTACCTCATGCCGCTGCTGCTCGGCTATACGGTCATGGGCATGCTGTCTTTCCCCCTCGAAGGCGAAGTTGCACGGGGCATCCAACGCGTCTTCGGGGCGTTGATGCGATAGCCGCGGGGTGCACAGTTATGCAACGAAACCTGAGGCCCGCGAACCCCACCGCGCTGGCGGCGTTGCCTATGCTCGTGCTCGACCTCGAAACCACCGGGCTCGACGTAACGCGCGAACGAGTGGTGCAGGTGGGCGCGATTGCGATGCTGGGGGCGAAGATCCTCGATCAGCCACGACTGGACCAGCTGATCAATCCGGAAGTTCCCATTCCACCGAATGCCAGCCGGATTCACGGGCTGAAGGACGGCGACGTTGCCGGTGCGCCGACCTTTGTCGCTTTCGCGCCGACGTTGCGCGAGGTCCTTTCTGGCAGGGTCGTGATCGGCCACAACGTGGGTTTCGACCTCGCCGTATTGCGGCACGAGGCGGCCCGCGTGGGCCTCGCGTGGCGCGATCCACCCGCGCTGGATCTCGTCTTGCTGGTCGGAGCGCTCGAGCCATCGCTGCCCGATCTGGGGCTGGAGACCGTGGCACGCCTGCTCGGCGTCACGATCCAGGGTCGCCACACCGCGCTGGGCGACTGCGCCGCGACGGCCGAGGCCTATGCGCGCCTGCTGCCGCGCCTGCGAGAGGCCGACGTGCGAACCCTGGGCGAGGCGTTGGCGCTTTCCGCGCGCCGCACGGATCTGGTGCTGCGCCAAGCGCAGGCACGTTGGCACGCCGTCCCGGGGGAGGCAGTGGCCACCCCGCCGGCCCCGCCGCTTACCCGCATCGACAGCTACGTCTTCGAGCGTCGCCTGGCCGACTTGATGAGCTCACCGCCTGTGGTGGTGAACGCGCAGGCGACCTTGCGCGAGGCGGCGCGCTTGATGAACAGCAGACGGGTCGGCGCCGTTCTGATCGGTGCCGCCGGCGAGGCGCCGCAGGGAATCCTCACCGAGCGCGATCTCCTGGACGCGATTGCCGGAGACGATCGAGATCTCGATTCGACACCCGTCGCGCAGGCCATGAGCTCCCCGGTCGAAAAGATGGGCGGCGACGAGATGCTCTATCGCGCGCTGGGACGCATGGACCGGCTTCGTATTCGACACCTATGCGTGGTCGACGCACGCGGGGCCGCGATCGGAATGCTTTCCCAGCGCGACTTGTTGCATCACCGGGCCAGCGCGGCCGACGTGCTGGGCGATGCGCTTGCCGAGGCGCACGAGGTGCCGGCGCTGGCAGCCGCGTACAGCCAGGTGCCGGACGCGGCCTTGCGCCTGGTGGCGGAAGGCCTTGGCGGCGTAGACGTCGCGCGTGTGGTGTCAAACGAAGTGCGCGGGCTCAGCACACGGGCGGCGGAAATCGCCCTCGCGCGGCTCGACGCGGAGGGCCGCGGTCCGCCCCCGGCGCCATGGTGCCTGCTGGTGCTGGGATCGGGCGGACGCGGCGAAAGCCTGCTGGGGGCGGACCAGGACAACGCGCTGATCCATTCCGGGGTGGAGGCCGACGATCCCTGGTTCGCGGATTTCGGCGCACGCATCGCCGCGCTGCTCGATGAAGTGGGTCTGCCGCGCTGCAACGGCGGGGTCATGGCGGCAAACCGCGAGTGGCGGGGCAACGTAGAGGAGTGGCGCCTACGGGTGGATGGCTGGCTGCGCCACGCGCGGCACGAGGATCTACTGCACGTCGACATATTCTTCGACCTGGCTCCGGTCGCGGGAGAAGCGAGTCTCGCGCGCGCGCTGCACGCTGCCGCGGTGTCCGCGGCAGCGCACACGCGACCGTTTACCAATCTCCTTGCCGAATGGGTATCTTCGCTCAGGCCGCCGCTCGGGCTTTTCAGCATGCTCAAGACGGTCGAGGGACGAATCGACCTCAAGCGGGGCGGCCTGCTGCCGCTGGTCGGGATTGCGCGCGCGCTCGCCTTGCGCGCCGGATCGTCGGCGCGTTCAACGCCCGACCGCCTGCGGGACGCCGCCGCGGCGGGACGCCTGGTCGAGAGCGACGCGTCTGCGCTGATCGAAATGCACGCCAATTTGCTCGACTGCGTGCTGCGCCAGCAACTATGGGATCTCGAGGACGGCGTGCGGCCCTCGAGCCGCGTGGTGCTGAAGCGGCTGGGCAAGCAAGGGGCGCGCCGACTGCGCGCGCAACTCCGGCGGCTGGACGAGATCCTGGGCGCGCTGGGCGGCGCGATCGCGGGCTAGCGCGCGCGGCTCTGCTAAAATTCCCGGCGTTCGAAGAACGGAGAGATGGCCGAGCGGTCGAAGGCGCACGCCTGGAAAGTGTGTATGCGTGATGAGCGCATCGAGGGTTCGAATCCCTCTCTCTCCGCCACCCATTGAGGCGCCTTGCGCGCGGCAGCCTTGCGCAAGGCGTTTCGGGCATAATGGCCGTGTAAGAGGCTGTAGAAGGCAATGGGCTACGGCGGGCCTCCCCGCATTG
>DAHVFK010000369.1 GCA_027317055.1 Betaproteobacteria bacterium
TCCTGGATGTCCTCTATATGGAATGTGCCGCCCTGGGGCTGGCGCCGCATCAGCGCCGCCACCACGCCTTCGGTCAGGCCGGCGACGATCTCGCGAATCCGGGCCGATGCGGCCCCCTGGCTGCCGTTTACCGCCAGGAAAGCCTTGGTCATCGCAACCGCGATCTTGCTCGGCTCGAAGCCGACCACGGCGCCGTTGCGGCGAATCACCTTGTACTCGGAATGCGCCGCCGGGGGGGCACTGGGCTCAGGGACGTTGACGCTCACTGCCAAGTCAGTCGTCGCGTTCTCCTGAGCAATCTGCATACGGTCTCCCTCTTCTCCCTGCGATGACTACTACATCTAGTGTTCTGGCACCTGCCTCGAACTAAGTGTAGTGCGCGCAATTTACCATTGCAACAAGAAATTGCAAGTGGTATCGGCGCGAACGGGCGCGCGGCGAGAAATTTTTCACGTCAACTGGATCGAACAGCGCGTGCTGCGACGGCGTCGCGCAGCAGCTAGCGTCGCGCGAGAGCGCGCAGGAATCGCGCCCAATCGAACAGTGCACCCGGGTCGGTCTTGCGCAGCGGAGCGATATCGCTGTGCGCCGCGACGTCGCGCAGCGGCAACACGCGGCGCAGCGCTCGCGTCACTTCAACCAGTCGCGCGTACTGCGCGTCGGTGTAGCTGTCCGCGTCGCTGCCCTCGAGCTCGATGCCGACGGAGAAGTCGTTGCAGCCGCGCCGCCCGCGCCAAGCGGAGTCGCCCGCGTGCCAGGCGCGCATGTGGATAGGGACGAATTGAACGGGATCTCCGTTGCGCCGCAACAACAGGTGCGCGGAAACGCGCAGATGCGCGATCTGCGCATAGTAGGGATGCTCGGCCGGATCGAGCCGGTTGGTGAACAGGCGCTCGATGTCCGCCCCGCCGTAGGTCTGCGGCGGCAGGCTGATCGAGTGAACGACGAGCAGTGTGACGTCCTGTCCTTCGGGACGCAGGTCGCAGTTCGGCGAGGCAAGGTAGCGGGCGCCGGCGGCAAGGCCGTCGGCGCCGAAGCGCATCAGCGGCTGCCCTCGCCCTGCGCACCCGGCTCACGGATCTCGAGCCGTTGCATCCGGTAGCGCAGCTGGCGGAACGTGATGCCCAGGGCCTTCGCGGCCGCGGTGCGATTGAAGTTGGTCTTGGCGAGTGCGGCGAGGATCGCTTCGCGCTCCACCTGGTCGAGATACGTCGGCAGCGAGCTGACCGGCGGATACCCTTCCGCACGCACGGCGTCCTCGGGCAGCCGCTCGTCAACCAGCGGCTTGAGCCGCAGATCGTCGGGCTGGATCACTTCGGCCGACGACAGGGCCGTGGCGCGCTCGAGCACGTTTTCCAGCTCGCGGATATTGCCCGGGAAATCGTAGCGCGAGAGCTCTTCGAGCGCCTGCGGCGATAGCTGCGCGGGCGCGGTGCCGTTCTGGACCGCGATCCTTGCCAGGATGCTCGATGCGATCACCGGTATGTCCTCCCGGCATTCACGCAACGGCGGCATCTTGAGCTCGATTACGTTCAGCCGGTAGAACAGGTCCTGCCTGAAGCGGCCGCCCTCCACACACGAGGCGAGGTTCTGGTGGGTGGCGGAAATGATCCGCACGTCGACCGGCTCTTCGTGCGTGGCCCCGACCTCGCGCACTTTCTTTTCCTGGATCACGCGCAGCAGCTTGACCTGCATCGCGAGCGGAAGGTCCGCGACCTCGTCAAGGAACAGCGTTCCGCCGTTGGCGGCCTGAAAGAACCCGTCCCGGTCCTGATCCGCGCCCGTGAATGCGCCCTTCTTGTAGCCGAAGAACTCGCTCTCCATGAGGTTTTCGGGGATCGCCCCGCAATTGACCGGCACGAACGGTTTGTCACGCCGCGCACCGTTGGCATGGATGAACCGTGCCGCGAGTTCCTTGCCGCTGCCGGACTCACCCGAGATGTAGACCGGCGCCTGGGTCCGTGCCAGCTTCGCGATCACCTCGCGCACCGCCGTCAGCGCCGGGCTTTCCCCGAGCAGCTGCTGACCGGGTGCGGCCGCATGCGAGTCATCCGGCAGCGACAAGGCAGACTTGACCAGTGCGCGCAGTTGCTCGAGGCCGACCGGCTTGGGCACGTAGTCGAAGGCCCCCGCCTTCAGCGCAGCCACCGCGTTTTCCGCGCTGCCGTAGGCCGTTATAACTGCCACGGGCAGATCCAGGCCCATGCTCGATATATGGCGCACCAGGTCGAGCCCCACCCCGTCGCCCAGCCTCATGTCGGTCAGGCAAAGATCGAATCGCTCGGACTCGAGATGCTGCTTGGCTTCCGCGAGCGTCGCCGCCGCCGTCACGCCGAGGCCCATCTTGAGCAGGGTGAGCTCCAGCAGCTCGCGGATATCCGGCTCGTCGTCGACCACCAGGACCCGGCGGTCGCGCGCCGCTCCGCGCCTTTCCGCTCGCTTCATTCCGCCCGTGCCTCCTGGCAAAGGATCTTGAAATGCGCACCCGGCACGTCGTCCACGTACTCCAGCGCGGCGCGATTCGCCGCGCACAGCTCACGCGCCAGGTACAGGCCCAGCCCGGTCCCCTTGGTTTCAGTGGTGAAAAAGGGTTCGAACAACTGTCCCTGGTTCTCGGGCGGTACGCCCGCGCCATTGTCGATGACGCTTAATTCTACTTGATCGCCGTATGCCCCCAGCACTATGCGCACGCTGCGCGGCTCGTCGCCGGCGTGGCGCATCGCGTTGCGCAACAGATTCCACATTACCTGGCGCAGCTGCTCGCGGTCGAAGCGTACCCAGGCCTCGCGCACAGTCTCAACCTGGAAGCGCTCCGGCGAGACCGACTCGTTGGCCACGAACTCCTCGAGAAATCCGTTCAGCCAGGTGTTGAGATGAATCCGCTCGCTCGACGTGCGGTCGCGGCGGCTCAACTGAAGGACGTCCGATACCAGCTGATCCAGGCGCTGGGTATTGGCGTGGATGATCCGGTACAGGCGTTCGCGGTCGCGTGCGCGCTTTTCCTCGCCGAGCAGTTCCGACGCGTGGCTGATGGCAGACAGTGGATTCCTGATCTCATGCGCGATGTTGGCCGTCAGCCGCCCGAGCGCGGCCAGCTTGAGTTGCTGCGCCTGCTCCCGCGTGCGGGTCATGTCCTCGATGAACAGAACGGAAAATTCCTCCTCCGTCCCGGTATCGAGCAAGCGCAGCCGGATGCCGCGGCCGCGCACTTCGAAATCGGCGCCGGAGGCGGACGTGCCCTCCACTCCCGCCCGCCAGTCGCGCCAGCGTGGGGCGAACCCGGGCAGCAGGCTTACCAGCTCGATGCCAAGCAAGGGATCGGCCCCGAGCAGGCGCTGCGCCTGCGGGTTGTGCTGAACCACGCGCCCCTCGCGGTCGAGCACCAGAACGCCGTCATGCATGTCCTCGATCACCAGCTGGTTTACGCGCGTCTGGGTGGCGAGCTCGCGGCCGCGCCGCCGCGCGAGCATTTCGTTCGCCGTCACCCGCTGCGCGAGCCAGCCGGTAATGCCGGCGCTCGCAAAACAGCCGATCGCAAGCAGGCCCGACTGCAGATAATCGGCGGTCGAGGCATCCTTGAGCAGCACCCAGTAGCTCTGCTCCAGCAACAGGGCGATCGAGGCGAGCGCCGCGTAGAGGTACGTGAGCCGGCGCGGCGCCACAAGCGCTGCGCCGGTCAGCGTAATCAGCAGCATCACCCCGAGCCCACTGCGAACGCCGCCACTCGCGTACATGAGCAGGGTAATGGCGGTGATGTCGACGCAGACCTGGATCGAGAGCTGCAGATTGAATCCGTCCCGCAGCTTTCGAAGGATCGCCAGGAACACGATCCCGAGGAACACGTATGTCGCGCAGACGTAGCGGAACAGCTCGAGGTCGCGCGAGCCGAGGTTGACCGACTCGTCGTAGACCAGCGCGGTGGCGAGGAAGACCGCCGCGACCACGATGCGGTACAGGTTGAAGT
>DAHVFK010000036.1 GCA_027317055.1 Betaproteobacteria bacterium
GTGGTAAAGGAGGCGGGGGTGCTCAACCTGCGCGTCGCGGGCGGCGGCTCGCACCCTTTCCACGACTGGGCAGACCGGCGCATCTTCCCGACCGGGCGCTTCCGCTCGATCCTGGAGCGCTACGGCTACCTGGCCAAGCAGTTCACCGTGTTCGGGCAGCACATCCACGTCGGCTGCCCGGGCGGCGACGACGCGGTGTACCTGATCCACATGCTCACGCGCTACGTGCCGCACTTCATCGCGCTGTCGGCCGCCTCGCCGTTCTACCAGGGCGAGGACACCCAGTTCCAGTCCTCGCGCCTGACCTCGATCAACGCGTTTCCCCTCGCCGGGCACATGCCGTTCGTGCGCGACTGGGCGGAGTTCATCGAGTACTACGACAAGATGCGCGGCTTCGGCATCGTCGCCAGCATGAAGGATTTCTACTGGGACATCCGGCCCAAGCCCGAGTACGGGACGGTCGAGATCCGCGTCTGCGACACGCCGCTCACGGTGCAGCGGGCGGCGCTGCTGGGCGCCTACGCCCAGGCGCTGGTGACCTATCACCTGGCGGAGAGGCCGCGCGCGCCGGCGCGCGCGGTCTACCTGGTCAACAGCTTCAATCGCTTCGAGGCCAGCCGCTTCGGCTGTCGCGGCGACCTGATCGAGCCCTACGAGAGCCGTAGGAAGAAGCTCGGCCAGGATATTCTGCAGAGCATCGAGACCGTCATGCCTCACGCGCGGCAAATCGGAGCTGCGGATGCGCTCGCCGAGCTCGCCACCGACGTGCGGCACGGATACTCCGATGCCAACTGGCTGCTCGAGTGCCATACGGTGCGCGGCTCGCTGCCCGACGTGGTGCGCGAGTCCGCGGCGCGCTGGGCCGGGTCCCCGCCCGCGGCGGACTGAGCACGGTTTGGCCGCGCGCCACGCAGCGGCTACAATCGCGACGGCCCCGTTGCTGCTTCGCGCATAACAACCATGCTACGGTTCGCAAGCCTGTTCGCCTCGCTCTACGCCTTCTGGATCCTCATGTCGGGGTATTTCACGCCGTTCCTGCTCGCGGCGGGATTCGGCTCCGCGCTGGCGGTCGCGCTGATCGCGCACCGCATGGACGCATTGGATCCCGAAGGGCATCCGGTGCACCTCACGCCGGCCGCGCTCGGCTACTGGCCGTGGCTGATCAAGGAGATCTGGAAGGCGGGCATCCAGGTTTCGCGCATCATCCTCGACCCCAGGCTGCCGATCAGCCCGACCCTGGCGAGGTTCAAGCCGAGCCAGGAATCGACCGTAGGGCTGGTCACTCATGCCAACTCGATCACGCTAACGCCGGGAACGATCACGGTGCAGGCCGGGCGCGACGAGTTTCTCGTTCATGGGCTGACCCGCGAAGGCGCCGAGGGCTGCGTCGATAGCGAAATGGACCGCCGCGTGCGGCGCTTCGAGGGGAACGCCTGAATGTTCACCGCCGCCGCGCTGGCGCTGCTGGTGACGGTCGCACTTGCGCTGGTGCGCGCGCTCGCCGGCCCCACGGTTTTCGATCGCGCGCAGGCGGCCAATACCATTGGCACCGTGGCGATGCTGCTGCTGGCGGTGATCGGCTTTCTCACCGGCCGGCCCGAGTTCCTCGACCTCGCGATCGTGTACGGCCTGCTGAACGTGGTGGGGACGATCGCGGTGCTGAAGTTCTTCCGCTACGGCGATCTGGGCGAGCCGGGCGACGAGACGACCGCCAAATGAACATCCTGGCCGACATCCTGTCCTGGATTCTGCTGCTCGGCGGCGGCGCGTTCTGCGTCATCGGCGCGCTCGGCCTGGTGCGCATGCCCGACTTCTTCACCCGCATGCACGCCGCGAGCGTCACCGATACGCTCGGCGCCGGGCTGATGCTGCTCGGCCTGATGCTGCAGGCGGGCTTCACGCTGGTGACGGTGAAGCTGATCGTGCTCGGCCTGCTGATCTTCTTCACCAGCCCGACCGCGACCCACGCGCTGGCGCAGGCGGCGCTGGCGCGGGGACTGCGGCCGCTGCTGGCGCAACCGGAGGAGGACCTGTCATCGAAGAGCTGATCGTCATCGTGCTGCTCACGCTGATGGCGGCGCTGACGCTGGGCATCGCGCTGCAGCGCAACCTGTACGCGGTGGTGGTGTTGAGCGGCGTCTACAGCTTTCTCATGGCGACCGCGCTGGTCGCGCTTGACGCGGTGGATGTCGCGATGACCGAGGCCTCGGTCGGGGCGGGCGTCTCCACCGTCTTGCTGCTGGGCGCGCTGTACCTGTGCGGGGGCGAAGAGGCCAAGCCGCTCACTCGACCGTGGCTGCCGCTTGTCATCGCGCTCGTGATCGCGGGCGCGCTGGTGTACGGCACGCTCGGCCTGCCGGCATTCTCCGACCCGATGGCGCCGATCCACACGCACGTGGTGCCACGCTACCTGCACGACGCGCTGAAGGAGACCGGCGTACCGAACGTGGTGACCGCGGTGCTCGCGAGCTACCGCGGCTACGACACGCTGGGCGAGACCACGGTCGTGTTCACCGCGGGCGCGGGGGTCATCGCACTGCTGCGCCGCATCCGGCGGCGCAAAGACGGGGAGCAAGAGGCGCCGTGAGGGGTTTCCTGGTCTTGCGCGTGGTGGCGAAGCTGCTGATGCCGTTCATGCTGCTGTTCGCGCTCTACGTCCAGTTCCACGGCGATTTCAGCCCCGGCGGGGGGTTCCAGGCGGGGGTCATCTTCGCGGCGACGGTGATCTTCTACGCGCTGATTTTCGGCCTGCCGGCGGCGCGCCAGCTGGTGCCGGAAGCGCTGGTCGAGACGATGGTCGCGCTCGGTGTGCTGGTTTACGCCGGCGTCGGCGTCGCGGGACTGCTGCTGGGCGGAAATTATCTCGACTATTTCGTCCTCGCGCACTCACCGGTGCACGGGCAGGAGCGCGGCATCTTCTGGGTCGAAGTGGGCGTCGCGATCACCGTCTCGGGGGTGATGCTGAAGATCTTCTACATGTTCGCCGGCCGCCAGCGCAGCGCAGAGGACGAATGAGCGTGGCGAGCCACTTCAGCTACTGGATCACAATCCTGCTCATGGTCGCGGGCTTGTACATCGTCATCGCGCGCGGCAATCTGGTGAAGAAGTTGATCGGCCTGTCCATCTTCCAGACCTCGGTCTACCTGCTCTACATCGCGCCCGGCAAGCTGATCGGCGGCACCGCTCCGATCATCTCCCCGGCCTTCAAGATCTATTCCAACCCGCTGCCGCACGTGCTGATCCTGACCGCGATCGTGGTCGGGGTCGCCACTCTGGCGCTCGGGCTCGCGCTGGTGGTGCGCATCCGCGAGGCCTACGGCAGCATCGAAGAGGACGAGATCCTCGCCGCCGATCGCGCCGGCGGGGACAGCGAGTGACTTTCGCGCACCTGCCCGCGCTCGAGGTGGTGGTGCCTCTGATCGCGGCGCCGCTCACGGTGCTGATCCGGCGCTCCGCGCCGGCCTGGGCGATCGCCGCCGCGGCCTGCAGCTTTTCCTTCGTCGCCGCGCTGCTGCTCGCGGCGGAGGTTGCCGCGCACGGGCCGATCTCGTATCACCTCGGCAGCTGGGCGCCGCCCTGGGGCATCGAGTACCGGGTCGACGCGCTGAGCGCTTTCGTGCTGGTGCTGGTCTCGGGCATGGCGACCGTGACGGTGCCCTACGCCTGGCGCAGTATCGCGGCCGAGCTGCCGCGCGACCAGGTGTACCTGTTCTACACCATGTTCTGCCTGTGCCTGGCCGGGCTGCTAGGCATGACGATCACCGGCGACGCCTTCAACCTGTTCGTGTTCATGGAGATCGGTTCGCTGTCGAGCTACGTGCTGATCGCGCTGGGGCGCGACCGCCGGGCGCAATACGCCTCATACCAGTACCTGGTGCTCGGCACCATCGGCGCGACGTTCTACGTGATCGGGATCGGGATCCTGTACCTCGCGACCGGAACGCTGAACATCGCCGATCTGGCGCAGCGTCTGCAGCATGTCGAAAACCTGCGCCCGGTGCTCGCCGGCCTCGCCTTCATTACCGTCGGTGTCTCGCTCAAGCTGGCGCTCTACCCGCTGCACCTGTGGCTGCCGAATGCCTATACCTACGCGCCCTCGGCGGTGACCGCGTTCCTCGCCGCCACCGCGACCAAGGTCTCGGTGTACGTGCTGCTGCGCTTCTACTTCAGCGTGTTCGGACTGCATCTGGTAAGCGTCACGCTGCCGATGCCGGAGATCCTGCTCGTGCTGTCGATTGTCGCGATCGTCAGCGCGTCGCTGGTGGCGCTCTACCAGACGGACCTCAAGCGCCTGTTCGCGTATTCGAGCGTGGCGCAGATCGGCTACATCACACTCGGCATGAGCCTGACCTCGCGCGCCGGCCTGACCGCTTCGGTGGTGCATCTGTTCAACCACGGCATCACCAAGGGCGCGCTGTTCCTGCTGCTCGGCGGGGTCGCGCTGCGCGCCGGGCGGACGGGTCTGGACCGCGTGCACGGGCTGGGGCGCGCGATGCCGCTCACTTCGCTCGGCATCGTGATCGCGGGTCTTTCGCTGATCGGCGTGCCGGGCACGGCGGGCTTCGTCAGCAAGTGGTACCTGGTGCTGGCCGCGATCGAGGCCGGACGCTGGTGGCTTGCGGCGTTCGTCGTCGCGACCTCGCTCATCGCGGTTGCTTACGTCTGGCGCTTCGTCGAGGCGGCCTACCTGAGCGAGCCGGATGAGAGAACCCCGGAGCCGGGCGAGGCGCCGCTCGCGATGCTGCTGCCGGCCTGGCTGCTGGTGGCCGCGTGCGTCTACTTCGGCTTTGATACCTCGTACACGGTCGAGGCGGCGCGCCGCGCCGCGCTGCTGCTGCTGGGGGCGGCGCAATGAGCCCGGCGCAGCTGATCGTCGCCTCGCTCGCGCTGCCGCTGGCTGGCGCCGCCGGTATCGCGCTCAGCGGCCGCTGGCCGAACCTGCGCGAGGGCGTGACGCTGACGACGGCAGTGGCGCTGTTCGCCTGCGTCCTGGGTCTGCTGCCGGGCGTGCTCGGAGGCGCGCTGCCGCAGCTGTTCGTGCTCGAGATGCTGCCGGGCATCGCGCTGGGTTTTCGCGTCGAGCCGCTCGGCATGCTGTTCGCGCTGGTCGCCTCGGGGCTGTGGATCGTCAACTCGATCTATTCGATCGGCTACATGCGCGCCAACGAAGAGCCTCATCAGACTCGCTTCTACGTCTGTTTCGCCCTGTCGCTGGCGGCGACCATAGGCATCGCGTTCGCCTCGAACCTGCTGACCATGTTCCTGTTCTACGAGGCGCTCACGCTGGTGACCTACCCCCTGGTCACGCACCACGGCGACGCCGAGGCGCGCGCGGGCGGACGGACCTACCTCGGATATCTGCTCGGCACCTCGATCGGACTGCTGCTGCCGGCGATCATCGCCACCTGGGCGATCGCGGGTACGCTCGAGTTCACTCCCGGAGGAATCCTGGGCGGCGCGGCATCGAACGCCGCGCTTGGCGGCCTGCTCGCGCTCTACATGTTCGGCATCGGCAAGGCGGCGCTGATGCCGGTGCACCGCTGGCTGCCGGCGGCGATGGTGGCGCCGACGCCGGTCTCGGCGCTGCTGCACGCCGTGGCGGTGGTCAAGGCGGGCGTGTTCGCGGTGGTGAAGGTCATCGTCTACGTATTCGGCGTCGGTACGCTGGCCAAACTGCGCGCGGCCGACTGGCTGCCGACCGTCGCGGGCTTCACCATTATCGCCGCGTCGGTTGTCGCGCTGTATTCCGACAACCTCAAGCGCCGGCTGGCCTATTCCACCGTGAGCCAGCTGTCCTACGTCGTGCTCGCCGCGGCGCTGCTCACGCCGCTGACGGTGGTCGGCGCGGTAATGCACATCGCTGCGCACGCGGTGAGCAAGATCACGCTGTTCTTCGCCGCCGGCGCGATCTACACCGCCTCGGGCAAGACCGAGGTCAGCCAGCTCGACGGGATCGGACGGCGCATGCCCTGGACGCTGGGCGCGTTCTCGATCGCGGTGCTGTCGATGATCGGCTTGCCACCGGCGGTCGGCTTCGTCAGCAAGTGGTACATCCTGGCCGGCGCGGTCGGCGCGGCGCGCTGGACCGCCGTGGCGGTCATCGCCTTGAGCACCCTGCTGAATGCTGCCTACTTCGCGCCGATCGTTTACCGGGCGTTCCTGCGGCCGCCCGCGCAGGCCGCCGCCGCGCACGGCGAGGCGCCCGTGCCGATGGTCGCCGCCCTGTGCGTCACCGCCGCGGCGACCCTGGCGCTGTTTCTGTATCCGGGTCCGCTGCTCGCGCTGGCGCGGCTGGTGGGGAGGATGGCATGAGCGACCCCTGGCTGGTTCGCCCGCGCACCCTCCGCCTGCTCTGGCGCGCGTTCATCGTCGTCCTGGTGCTGACCGTGCTGGCCGAGGTCGTCGTGCGACGCGCGCCGCATTTCGAGATCGAAGGCGTTTTCGGCTTCGGCGCCTGGTTCGGATTTCTCGCCTGCGCCGTGCTGATCCTCGGCGCCAAGGCACTCGGCGCGCTGCTCAAGCGGCCCGAAGGCTACTACGACGAGGCCGCGGATGACTAGTATGCTTCTGCACCCCGGGCTGCTGCTCGTTGCCGCAGGGGTCGCGCTGGGCGCGCTGCGCGGGCCGGCACGGACGGTGGTCGCGCTCGCGGCGCCGCTCGCGGCGCTGGCCATCGTTCTGGCCTCCCCCGACGGCGCGGCCTGGCACGGGCACTATCTCGGCCTCGACATTGTGCCGCTCGCCTTCGACCGGCTCTCGCGCCTGTTCGCGTTCGTGTTCGCCGTCATGGCCTTCGGCGGCGCGCTGTTCGCGCTCAACCAGCCGCGCCGGCTCGAGTTGCCGGCGGCTTTGGTGTATGCGGGCTCTGCGATCGGCGCGGTGCTGGCCGGCGACCTGGTCACCCTGTTCGTGTTCTGGGAGCTGATGGCGGTGGGCTCCACGCTGGTGATCTGGAGCGGCGGCACGCCGCAGGCCTATCGCGCCAGCCTGCGCTATCTGGCGGTCCACCTGCTCGGCGGGGTGCTGCTGCTGGCCGGGATTGCGGGTCACGTTGCCCACTCCGGCTCGACCGCGGTCGTTCACTTCGCGCTTGATGCGCCTGCGCACTGGCTGATCCTGGCGGGATTCCTGGTAAACGCCGGCGCCCCACCGCTGTCGGCCTGGCTGCCGGATGCTTATCCGGAGGCTTCCTGGAGCGGGACCGTGTTTCTGTCGGCTTTCACCACCAAGACCGCGGTCTACGCGCTGCTGCGCGGGTTTCCCGGAACCGAGCTGCTGGTATGGGTTGGGCTGTTCATGGTGTTCTACGGGGTGGTCTACGCGCTGCTCGAGAACGACATGCGGCGCATCCTGGCCTACAGCATCGTCAACCAGGTGGGCTTCATGGTGACCGGCATCGGCATCGGCACCCAGATGGCGCTCAACGGCGCGGCGGCGCACGCCTTCGCGCACATCATCTACAAGGCGCTGCTGCTGATGTCGGCAGGCTCGGTGCTTTACGCGACCGAGCGGCGCAAGTGCACCGACCTGGGCGGGCTGTTCCGTAGCATGCCGCTGACGACGATCTGCGGCGGCATCGGCGCCCTGGCGATCTCGGCGTTTCCGCTCACCTCGGGCTTTGTGTCAAAGTCGCTGATCTCCCAGGCGGCTGCCGACCTGCACCTGCAGTGGGTGTGGCTGCTGCTCGCGGCCGCCACGGCGGGCGTGTTCCTGCATGCTGGAATCAAGTATCCCTGGTTCGTCTTCTTTCAGAAGGACTCGGGGCTGCGCCCGCCGGATCCACCGCTCAACATGCGCCTCGCGATGCTGCTGTTCGCGGCCTTGTGCGTCGGACTGGGAATCTTCTACCAGCCGCTGTACGCGTTGCTTCCCTACGCCACGGATTACGTTCCGTACACCGGCGCGCACGTGGTCGAGCAGCTCGAGCTGCTTCTGTTTTCCGGGCTTGCCTTCTTCGTCATGTTGCCGTTGATGCGCCGCACGCTGACGATCACGCTCGACGTCGACTGGTTTTATCGCCGCCTTGGACCGATGCTGCTGCGCGGCACGGGTTCCCTGATCGCGATCGCGGCGGCCGCGACCCGGGGGGCAGTGGCGGGATCGGTGGGCAGGCTGGCGGGATTCGTGCTGCGCTTTCACGAATCCGACGGGCTTCTCGCGCGCACCTGGACCACTGGCGGCATGGCGTTGTGGATGGCGCTGCTGCTCGCGGCCTACCTCGTCGTTTATTACATCTAGCTGTCATCAGGCCGCGGGTACGCGGTTCTTATCCCGGATCATGAGGTTACCTTGCAACCCCTGTAAGCGACAGTTACAATCGTGACGGCTCGCTGACTCGCACGGGGATCTGCCCCGGAGCGCTAAGACAATAAATCCGGGCGGGCAAGATCTCACCATGAAAAGGGGCTGTGGCCCTGCACACCAAGCTAGCGAGAACAAAGGAGGATTCAAATGAGCAATCAACAAGTAAAGCCGGAAGCATCGCGCCGTAAGTTTCTGACAGGAGCCGCCGCGGCGGCCACCGGCGCCGCGACGCTCGGCTTCCCGATGATCGCGAAGTCGCAGTCGCCGATCGTCATCAAGATGCAAGGTGCCTGGAGTTCGACCGACATCTTCAACGAGTTCGCGATGGAGTTCGTCGATCGCGTCAATGCAATGTCGGGCGGCCGGCTGAAGGTGGATTACCTGGTCGGTGGCGCGGTGGTGAAGTCGTTCGAGGTGACCGACGCTGTCAGCAAGGGCGTGCTCGACGCCGGGCACACCGTGCCGGTGTACTGGTACGGCAAGTCGAAGGTGGCGTCGCTGTTCGGCTCCGGCCCGATCAACGGCATGGACGCCTTCCAGACGCTGTCCTGGATCTACCGCGGCGGCGGTCAGGCACTGTACCAGGAGCTGCTGGACAAGCTGGGACTCAACTACGTCGGCTTTTTCGCTATGCCGATGCCGACCCAGCCGCTGGGCTGGTTCAAGAAGCCGATCACCAACGCAAGCCAGCTCAAGGGCCTGAAGTACCGCACCGTGGGCCTCGCGGCCGACCTGTTCCAGCAGATGGGCGCAAAAGTGACCCAGCTGCCGGGTGGCGAGATCATTCCGGCGCTCGAGCGCGGCGTGATCGATGCCTTCGAGTTCAACAATCCGACCTCGGACAGCCGCTTCGGCGCGCAGGACGTGATCAAGAACTACGAGATGGGCTCGTTCCACCAGGCGATGGAGTTCTTCGAGATCATCATCAATAAGAAGAAGTGGGACTCGATGCCGAAGGACCTGCAGTCGATCTGGCAGCACGGCGTCGAAGCCGCATCGCAGTCCAACTACTGGACCGCGATGGCGAACTACCCGAAGGACCTGCGCAAGCTGATCGACAAGGACAAGGTCAACGTGATCCGCACCCCGAAGTCGGTCTTCCAGGCGCAACTGGTTGCCTGGGACATCCTGACCAAGAGGCTGTCCGACGCCGATCCGTTCTTCAAGCGGGTCGTCGAGTCGCAGCGCGACTGGGCCAAGGATGTCGTTTATTACTGGGTGTTCAACGACGCGCCGTTCGCGATGGGTTACGAGCACGTGTTCAAGACCAAGCTCCCGTCGTAATATCCGGGGGACGCTGACTCGCTTCCACCCCATGGCTGGGGCGGCGCCTAGGGCGCCGCCCCATTTTCTTGTTACGGACCGGCGCGCATGGTCAATCGACTCATCTACGGCATCGACCAGCTGAGCAGAATGGTCGGCCACGCATTCGCGTGGTGCATCATCATCCTCACTTTCGGCACTTGCTACGAAGTGTTCGTCCGCTACGTGCTGAACAATCCGACCAGTTGGGCGTTCGACATGAGCTACCTCATGTACGGCGGGATGTTCTTCATGGCCGGCGCCTATACCTTGTCGCGCAACGGCCACGTGCGCGGCGACTTCATCTACCGGCTGTGGCCGCCCCGAGGTCAGGCGATCATCGAGCTGACGCTCTACATCCTGTTCTTCTATCCGGGGGTGCTCGCGCTGATGTATGCGGGCTGGAGCTACGGCTATGAGGCCTTCAGGATCCGCGAGGTGAGCGTCAACAGCCCGGTGGGAATCCCGGTCTGGCAACTGAAGCTGCTTATTCCGTTCGGCGCCGGGTTGCTGGCGCTGCAGGGGCTGGCCGAGGTGCTTCGCTGCATTATCTGCATCCGTGATAACCGCTGGCCACCGCGCCTGCACGACGTCGAAGAGCTCGAGGACGTGCTGATCGAGCAGCACGCTGCCGCGGAAGCGGCGAAGCAAGGAGGCGCCAAGTGAGCGATCCGGTCCTCGCCCTGGTGATGCTGGGGCTGTTCATCTTCGTCATCCTGCTCGGGTTCCCGATCGCTTTCACGCTGATGGGAATGGGGGTCGGCTTCGGCTTCTACGCGTATTACCAGCCCGGCCAGGAATTCTTCAACAGCCGGATTTTCTACCTGTTGACGCAGAACACCTGGAGCATCATGAGCAACGACGTGCTCGTTGCCGTGCCGCTGTTCCTGTTCATGGGCTACGTGGTCGAGCGCTCCAACATCCTCGACCGCCTGTTCTACAGCCTGCAGGTGGCGCTGCGTCATGTTCCGGGCGCGATGGCCGTTGCCGCCCTGGTGACTTGTGCCTTGTTCGCGACCGCGACCGGCATCGTCGGCGCGGTGGTGACGCTGATGGGCTTGCTCGCTTTTCCCGCGATGCTCAAGGCGGGCTACGACCAGCGGCTATCAGCCGGCGTTATTTGCGCCGGCGGCACGCTCGGGATCCTGATCCCGCCTTCGATCATGCTGATCGTGTACTCGGCGGCTGCGTCAGTCTCGGTGGTGCGCTTGTATGCCGCGGCGATGCTGCCCGGCTTCCTGCTGGCGAGCCTGTATATCGGCTACGTGATTACGCGCGCCGTGCTTAACCCGGCTTTGGCGCCGAAGCTGCCGAAAGAAGAAAGCAACGTTCCCTGGAGCCAGGCCTTTCTGCTGCTGGCGAAGGCGTTCGTGCCGCTTGCGGTGCTGATCCTCGCGGTGCTGGGCTCGATCCTGGGCGGACTGGCGACCCCGACCGAGGCCGCCTCCGTCGGCGCGATGGGCAGCCTGGTGCTCGCCGCGGCCTACCGCGCGCTGACCTGGCAGCGCCTGCGCGAAGCGGTTTACCTCACGGCGCGCACGTCGGCCATGGTGTGCTTCCTGTTCGTGGGCTCGTGGACCTTCTCGTCGGTGTTCTCGTACCTGGGCGGCGAAGGGATCATCAAGCATTTCGTGCTCGGGTTGCACCTCAATCCGATCCTGTTCCTCATCATCGCGCAGCTCATCATCTTCCTGCTTGGCTGGCCGCTGGAGTGGAGCGAGATCATCATCATCTTCGTGCCGATCTTTCTGCCGCTGCTGCCGCATTTCGGCGTCGACCCGATCGTGTTCGGTATCCTGGTGGCGCTCAACCTGCAGACTTCGTTTCTTACCCCGCCGATGGCGATGTCGGCCTACTACCTGAAAGGCATTGCGCCGCCTTACGTGCAGCTGTGGACGATCTTCAAGGGCTGCTTTCCGTTCCTCGGCATGGTGTTCGTCACCATGATCCTGGTCTACGTGTTCCCGCCGCTGATGACCTGGCTGCCGAATCTGATCTACGGGCGCTGAGCGCATGGACGCATCCCAACTGAACTGGCTCTCGGCGACCGACGCGGCGCGCGCGATCCGCGACGGTGCGATCAGCTCGGAACAATTGACCGAGGCATGCCTCGCACGGGTGCGCGAGGTGGACGACAAGGTCCAGGCTTGGGCCTTTCTCGACCCGGAGCACGCCCTCAAGCAGGCACGCACGCGCGACCAGGAGCGGCGCGAAGGGCGTCCGACCGGCCCTTTGCACGGGGTGCCGGTCGCGATCAAGGACATCATCGACACCGAGGACATGCCGACCGAGGACGGTAGCGTGCTGCACGCGGGACGTACGCCGGTTCACGATGCGGCCGCGGTCGCGATGCTGCGCGCGGCGGGGGCAGTCATGTTCGGTAAGACGGTCACGACAGAGCTCGCGACCTACACCCCTGGCAAGACCCGCAATCCGCACAATCCCGAGCACACGCCCGGTGGCTCGTCCAGCGGCTCCGCGGCTGCAGTCGCGGTCGGTATGGTGCCGCTCGCGCTCGGCAGCCAGACCAACGGCTCGGTGATCCGGCCGGCGTCGTTCTGCGGCGTCTACGGCTTCAAGCCGACGCACGGTTTGATCCCGCGCACCGGCGTGTTGAAGCTGTCGCGAACGCTGGATCAGCTGGGGTTCTTCGCCAGAAGCATCGAAGACCTCGCCCTGCTGGGCGAGCAGCTCATCGGTTGGGACGAGGACGACCCGGACACCCGGCCGCGAGCGCGGCCGCTGCTGGCCGAGACCGCCTGCGCCGAGCCGCCGTTGCCGCCACAGCTCGCGTTTGTGAAGGGACCCGCTTGGGATCGGGCCGGCGAGGAGACAAGACAGGCTTTCGCCGAGCTGGTTTCTGCGCTCAGCGACAGCGTGTTCGAGGTCGATATGGCCGAGTCGACTGCCCCGGCGCTCGATTGGCATCGAACCATCATGGAAGCCGAGATGGCCGCGCACTTGGACCTCGAGTGGGAAAAGGGACGCGACCGGATGTCGCCGTCGCTGCGTGCGCAGCTCGAGCGCGGGCGCGCGATTACGGCGCTGGATTACCAGCGCGCATGTGCGCGCATCCCGCTGCTCAACGCTGGGTTCGACACCGTCTTCGAGCGTTGCGAAGCGATCGTCACGCCGGCGGCGGCGGGAACCGCACCGCACGGGCTCGACTCGACCGGCGATCCCGCCTTTTGCTCGCTATGGACCCTGTGCGGCATGCCGGCGCTCAATCTGCCGCTGATGCAGGGCGGAAATGGCCTGCCGCTTGGGGTTCAGCTGGTCGGCCCGCGCGGCAGCGACGCGCGGCTGCTGCGCACGGCGCGCTGGCTTGCGGCGCGAGTCGCGGCGGGTTAAACGGACACGGAGACCTTCGACATGCTATTCAAGATTCTCGGCAGCATTCTGGCGGCGAGCCTGCTGATCGTGTTCATCGGCCCGGTGGCGGTCAAGCTCAAGGATGTCGCGTTCAGCGTCGTGGTGCTGATCGGACTGACGATGATGTTCGTCGATATCTGGCAGGCGCTGAAGTCGAAGGAAGACTGAGGGCCACGCTTCAGTTCACGGCGGCGACCGGCTGCGAGCGCAGCGCAGCGATCTCGGCGCGCAGGCTCTCGAGCTCGCTTCGGTCGACGATGCCAAGCACCCAGTGGGTGAGGCGGCCGTCGGCGGCGCGCACTGCGCCCAGCGCCGCTTCGATCTGCAGCGCGGCGCCATCCTTGCTCCAGGCGGGCAGCCGCCAGTGCGAAGCGGGCTCGCCGAACAGCCGCTGCGCAAGCGCCTCGTCGCCGCGGAACAGCAAATCGACCACCCCGCGCCCGCGCACCTCTGCCTCGCGATAACCGAAGAAGCGCTCGAACGCGGCGTTGACATAGGTCACCGGCCGTCCCGGCCCGTCGGCGTCGATCAGCGCCAGCGGCAAGCCGCAGGCCGACAGGGCAGCGCGTGAAAGTGCGCTGTCGGCGAGCAGACGGAACAGCGCCGGCGCCGCCTCGCGGCGCGCGCACACCGGGCGCCTCGGAGGGGGCATACGGCGCACTTTGTCAGCGAGTGTCATGGGTTCACTATTGCCACGGATCGTGTGGCGCGGCAAGCAACCACGACCCGCTAAGGGAGCGTTTTTTCGGCGGAACGTGACATACACCACGCCCCCGGCCGCTCAGGCGGCGGTCAAGGTATGGGCGCGAACCGCGACGATGGCTTTTGCCTGGTTGAAGTCTTCCGCATATCCGGTGCCGAACAGGCAGCACGCCAGCAGGTTCGCAATGGGTAGCGGCATGGGCTGCCTGCCGGCGAGGACCTGTTCGATCCATGTGGCCGTGCTTCTAGCGTCCGGTTGCTCCGGCAACGCGCCGGCGCGCGCCACGCCCGCGGGCGCCGGCGGCGCGTGCCCGTCGAACAACGTGACGCGCTCGCCGGCGTCGAACAGGATCATTGCCGGGCGCCGCAGCGGATCGGGGTAGGCCTCTCCTTCGCAGCCGTGGAACAGCAGCGCGTGTTCGCCCAGCGCCGCCAGCACCGCGGCCAGATCCTCGCATCGATCTTCGCTTCCGGCCGGAACCAGCTTAAGCGCCTCGCCGCCGAAAGGGTCGATCAAGGGTGCCACATCGCGCGCGCAGGTGGGCACGCCGAGGCGCGCCTGAAGCGAAACCAGCTGAGCGAGCGCGGGACAAAGCAGCGCGGTCGGCACGAACGCGATGCGCGAAGCGTCGAGCGCCTCGCGCGCATCGTTTAGCGTGGCGTTGGGAAACACATCCAGCTCGCGAAAAACGCTCGCGCTCGCGATGCTTCCCTGGCCCTCGAGCGGCCCGTGCACGACGACCGGAACGCCGAACCGCGCCAGCGCCACGGCCACCAGCGGCATGAGGTTCGCCTGTGTTCGCGCGCCGCAATAGCTGGGGATCGCGACCGGGCGCGGTCCCGCCGGGACGGCGAGACGAGTCAGGCGCGCCTGTGCCGCACGCCTGAATCCCGCCAGCTCCGGCGGCGCCGGCGGCCTGATCGCCAGCACGCCGAGCAGCGCGCCCAGCTCGAATTCGCTGATACCGCCGTCGAGCACCGCCGAAAAGAGCTCGAGCGTTTCGGACTCGCTCAGGTTGTGCTCGCCTGCGTGCCGGCAGGCAAGTCTCTTGATCGCTTGAGGGACGAGCATCGCTTCCTTGTCAGCAATGGCCGTGCCATGGCGCGCATCGGGCGCAGAGCGCCGTTTGGCGGGGCTGGGGCGATGCCTCTTAGTGCACGCGCACGCGGGCGTGCATCGAATTGGTGCGCTAGTGCGCCTGTCGCGGACGCGACGAGAGGGAATAGCAGAAGCGGCGCAGGCGACCGAGGTCTTCAGTTTCGATCGCCTGGTGCAGGAAGGTCATGTTACGTTCGATCTCGGCCTGGTAGAGGTTGGGTCCGTCGAAGTGCGCTGCGGCAAAGCGTTCGACGCCGCCGAGCTTGGTGCTGATGCGATGGCGAACGACGTACTCGTAGAACCCCGGCGTCTTGTACATCAGGTCCTCGGGAGAGGCGTAGCGCACTATCTCGCGTCCG
>DAHVFK010000370.1 GCA_027317055.1 Betaproteobacteria bacterium
CTGCTCGGGCGTGATCAGCCCGGAATCGATCTGCTCCTGCAGCAGCGAGTGGTCGCGCGTGACCTGGGTCAGCGCGCCGTCGCGCATGCGGTACAGGCGCGAGTCGCCCAGATGCGCGACCATCACCCGGTTGTCGTAGAACAGGCAGGTCACCAGCGTGGTGCCCATTCCGGCGTACTGCGGCTGGCTCTCCGCCGCCCGATGGATCGAAGTATTCGCCTTCAGGATCTGCTCGCGCAGCAGTCTTTCAGCCTGCGGACGGCGCGTGAGCGGGTCGAGATCCTGCGGGTTCACGCTCGCCAGCGCCTGCGCCATTTCGGTGGTGATCACGGTGGTCGCCATTCCGCTCGCGACCTCGCCCGCGTTGTAGCCCCCCATACCGTCGGCAAGCACCACGATCCCGTGCGCCGCGTCGGAGGCGACCGCGTCCTCGTTGTGCGTGCGCACCACGCCGGGGTCGGTGCGGCTCACGATCTGGAGTTCGCGGCTCAGGTCCATGCGCCGCTCACAACTCGATGTCGACTGTCGGGCGGGCCAAAGCACCGGCGCCGGGGTCGATCTGCGGCTCGCTGAAGAACACCGTGTAGCCGATGACCTTGGCCTTCGCGGCCGCGAGCAGGTCGACCATCTTCGCGTGCACGTCGCGCGGCCGCGGCCAGCGGCCGATGTTGACGATGCTCGCGTCGTCGATCGCGATCACCGCGACCCGGTCCGAGGGGGTGCGCGAGGACGCCCGCACGCCCATGTCGTAGGCCTTGCGCTCCAGGCTCTGCAGCAGGTCGCTGCCGCCGGCGAATAACACCAGCAGCGCCACGACCAGGCCGAGGAACCAGTCAGACTTCCAGAAACCCGACTTCATGCGCTGGCGGCCCCCAAACAACCCCCATAAAACAAAAGCCTAATGCGCATTGTTGCAGTCGGATATAAGCTCCGTCAAATATTTAGGCGCGGCCGGCGCGGGGTAAGGTACCGAAGGGTCGCTAGCTGCCGAGCAGCATGCCGGCCTTGATCTGGCCGGCCCCCAGCAGGTCGGCCGCGGCGACCTTCTTGCCGTCGCCGAGCTTGGCCCGCAGGACCTCGATGCGGCCGCCCTGAGCGGTCACCTGGAAGCTGGTCGCGCCGGCCTCGACCACCTCGCCGACCTTGCCCTTGACCGCGCCGAAGGTGCGCACCGGGTGCTTCCCGGCATCGAAAATCTGCAGCTTCTGGCCATTCAGCGTGGTCCACGCCCCGGGTGCCGGGTTGCAGCCGCGGATCAGGTTGTAGACGAAGTCGATGTGGTTGTGCCAGTTGATCCGCGCCTCGGCCTCGCGGCACCATCCCTCGTAGCTGGCGTGCGCCTCGTCCTGCGCCGTCTCGCGGTGCTTGCCGGCGAGCACCAGGTCGGCCGCTTCGAGCATCGCGGCCACTCCCATCGGGAACAGGCGGTCGAAATACACCGTGCCGAGGGTGTCGTCGGCGCTTAGCGCGGTCTCTTTCTGCAGGATCACCGGGCCCTCGTCCAGGCCGTCGTTGGGGCGGAAGATCGTCAGCCCGGTCTTGGCGTCGCCGCGGATCAGCGGCCAGTTGATCGAGCTCGGGCCGCGGTACTTCGGCAGCAGCGAAGGGTGGAACTGGATCGTGCCGTGCTTGGGGATGGTGACGAAGTCCTGCGGCGCGAACTGCAGCACGTAGGCCATGACACCGAGCTCGGCGTTCAGGCCCTTGAGCGCGCTTTTCGCCTCGTCGCTCTTGAGAGAGGCGAACTGGAACAGCTTCACCCCTTTTTCCTGCGCCGCGACCTTGAGCACGTCGGGCCGCGCGCCGGGCTTCTCCGGTGCGCAGAACACGCCCGCCACCTGGTCGCCGCGCGCGAGGAAGGCCTCGAGCACCGCCTTGCCGAAATCCTGCTGGCCGATGATCGCGATCTTCATCACGCCGCCTTCTTGGGAGGCGCGGAGAATGCCCCAGCGCTTCTCAGTTCGGAAATTTTCTGTTTTTCATAACCAAGAACGTCATGCAGGATCTCGTCCGTGTGCTCGCCGAGCAGCGGCGAGCGCTTGATCACCGCGGGCGACTCCGAGAGCTTGATCGGCATGCCGACGTTGAACCACTTGCCGCGCTGCGGGTGGTCGAGCTCGACCCACATCTCGCGTCCGCGCACGTGCTCGTCGTTGGCCAGGTCCTGCGTGCTCATGATCGGCCCGCAAGGGACGTCGAGCGGATTGAGGATCGCCATGAGCTCGCGCTTGGTGTGCTTCTCGGCGAACTTGTTGATCAGCGTCCACATCAGCTGCTGGTTCTTGCGCCGCTCGCCGATCTTGGCGAAATGCGGGTCGCTCGCGAGGTCGGGCATGCCCAGGTCGGGCCCGATGCGCTTGGCGAGCGCGCCCCATACCGCTTCCTGCACCACGATGTAGAGCCAGTCGTTGGCCCCGTGCGGCTTGCAGTGGATCGCGTTGCCGAGCTGGCCGCCGCCCGAGTCGTTGCCCGCGCGCGGCACCTCTCCCATGCCCTGGTAGGTCGGCACCGAGTACTCGGACAGCTCGCCGCGCGCCAGGCGCTGGTGATCGCGGAACTTGACCCGGCACAGGTTCATCACGCCGTCCATCATGGCCACCTCGACGTACTGGCCCTTGCCGCTGCGGCGCGCCTGGTGCAGCGCGGCGAGCAGGCCGATCGCCAGGTGCAGGCCGGTGCCGGAATCGCCGATCTGCGCGCCGGCGACGAACGGCGGGCCGTCGGGCACGCCGGTGGTGCCCATCGAGCCGCCCATCGCCTGCGCAACGTTCTCGTAGGCCTTGAAGTCGGCGTAGGGACCGCTCGAGCCGAAGCCCTTGATCGAGCCCATCACGATCTTCGGATTGACCTCGCGGATCTTGTCCCAGCCGAAACCGAAGCGCTCGAGCACGCCGGGGCCGAAGTTCTCCATGATGATGTCGCACTTCTTGAGCAGGTCGGCAAACACCTGTTTGCCCTCGGCGCTCTTCATGTTCACGGTGATCGAGCGCTTGTTGCAGTTCAGCATCGTGAAGTAAAGGCTGTCGGCGTTCGGCACGTCGCGCAGCTGGCCGCGCGTCGCGTCGCCCTGCGGGTTCTCGAACTTGATCACGTCGGCGCCCATCCAGGCGAGCAGCTGCGAGCAGGTCGGGCCCGCCTGCACGTGGGTCATGTCGAGGATGCGAACGTCTTTCAAGGCTTGCATGCTGATCTCCAGGATCTCACTTTTTCTTGGCGCTCGGGTTCAGGTTCGTGATGCGGCCGCTCTCGGTGCCGGCACCCTCGTCGATGACGGCGTTGATCAGCGTCGGCCTGCGCGAGCGCACGGCTTCTTCCATTGCCTTGCGCAGCGCCTCCGGGGTGCTCGCGTGCACGCCCACGCCGCCGAAGGCCTCCATCAGCTTCTCGTAGCGCGCGTCCTTGACGAAAACCAGCGGCGCCGGATCGCGCCCGCCGCTGACGTTCGTCTCGTCGCCGCGGTAGACGCCGTTGTTGTTCAGGATCACCACGCACACCGGCAGGTTGTAGCGGCAGATGGTCTCCACTTCCATGCCGGAGAAGCCGAAGGCGCTGTCGCCCTCGATCGCGATCACCTGCTGCTTGCCGACCGCGGCCGCCGCCACCGCGAAGCCCATGCCGATGCCCATCACGCCCCAGGTGCCGACGTCGAGGCGCTTCCTCGGCTTGTACATGTCGACGATGCTGCGCGTGAAGTCGAGCGCATTGGCGCCCTCGTTGACCAGAATCGCGTCCGGGTTGGCTCTTACGATGTCGCGCACCACGTTCAGCGCGCTGTGGAAATTCATCGGCGAAGGGTTCTTCGCCAGCGTCTCCGCCATCTTGGCGACGTTCTTCGTCTTGCGCTCGGCGATCGCGCTGAGCCACTCCGCCGGCGGTTTCGGCCAGGCCGAACCGATGCCGGCAAGCAGGGCCGACACGCAGGAGCCGATGTCGCCCACCACCGGCGCCTCGATGCGCACGTTG
>DAHVFK010000371.1 GCA_027317055.1 Betaproteobacteria bacterium
ATCCTGCACCTGCTGTATTCGCGCTTCTTCATGCGCGCGATGCGCGACGAAAGCCTGCTCGGCGTGGACGAGCCGTTCACCAACCTGCTCACCCAGGGCATGGTGCTGGCCGAGACCTACTATCGCGAAACTCCGGCGGGCAGGCGCGAGTGGATCAATCCCTCCGATGTCGCGGTGAACCGCGACGCCAAGGGCAAGATCGTCTCGGCCAAACGCTCAAGTGACGGCGCCGAGGTGACGTTCGCCGGCGTGGGCACGATGTCGAAGTCGAAGAACAACGGGGTCGACCCACAGGCGCTGATCGAGAAATACGGCGCCGACACCGCGCGCTTCTTCATCATCTTCGCCTCGCCGCCGACCAACACCCTGGAATGGTCCGACGAGGGCGTCGAGGGCTCACACCGGTTCCTCAAGCGCCTGTGGGCCTACGGCGCGAAGTTCGACGCCGCGGCGCCCGTGCCGGCCGGCGCGGGCGCGGAGAAGGCGGCCCGCTTCGAGGTGCACTCGGTGCTCAGGCAGGCGAACTACGACCTCGCCAAGCACCAGTTAAACACCGTGGCCTCGGCCGCGATGAAGATCCTGAACGCGCTCGAGAAGCTTCCCGCGCGCACCCCGGCGGCGCACGAAGGGCTGTCGATCCTGCTGCGCCTGCTGTCGCCGATCACGCCGCACGTCTGCCACCACCTGTGGCGCTCACTCGGCTTCGGCGAGGACGTGATGCAGGCCGCCTGGCCCGAGCCCGACCCGGCTGCGCTGGAGCAGGACGAGATCGAGTATGTGGTCCAGGTCAACGGCAAGCTGCGCGGATCCGTGTGGGTGCCGGCGTCGTCGACCGAAGAACACGCGGCGGCCCTCGCCATTACCGCCGTGGAGAAGTTCATTGCGGGAAAACCGGTGCGAAAGCGTATCGTTGTTCCTGGCCGTCTCGTGAATATCGTCGTCTGATGCGTACACTGATCCTGCTCGCCGCTATTTCCCTCGCCGGCTGCGGCTTCCAGCTGCGCAGCGCGGCGAAGCTGCCGTTCGACACCGTGTACGTCGCCGCCGGCGGCGGCGGCATCGCGCTCGATCTCAAGCGCAACATCCAGGCCGGGACCGACGCCAAGGTGGTCGACGACGCGAAGAAGGCCGAAGCCTTGCTGCAGTTCACCCGCGAGGAGCGCCAGAAGGTGATCCTGTCGCTCACCGCGACAGGACGGGTGCGCGAATTCCAGCTGCGCTACATCGTCGGCTTCCGCGTGGTCGACAACAAGGGCGAGGTCTACGTGCCGCAGAGCACGATCGAGCTCACGCGCGACATCACCTTCAACGACGCCCAAGTGCTCGCCAAGGAGTCCGAGGAGCAGCTGCTGTACCGCGACATGCAGAACGACATGGTGCAGCAGATCATGCGCCGGCTCGCCGCCGCCCGGCGGCCAACCAAGGCCTGAGACCGGATGGCGCTGCGCGCCGAGCAACTGCAGGCGCAGCTCGCGAAATCGCTTGCCCCGCTTTACGTCGTGCACGGCGACGAGCCGCTGCTCGCACTCGAGGCGGCCGACGCGGTACGCACCGCGGCACGCAAGGCGGGCTTCCGCGAGCGCGAGGTGTACTTCGCCGAGCGCGGCTTCGACTGGAGCGAGCTGGTGCACGCGGGCGCGAGCCTCTCGCTGTTCGGCGACCGGAAAATCGTCGAGCTCAGGATCCCCACCGGCAAGCCGGGCCCGCAGGGCGCGGAGGCGATCGGCACGTACTGCGCGCGCGCAGGCGCCGACATCCTGACGTTGGTCTCGCTGCCGCGGCTGGACCGCGCGGGGCAGTCCTCGGCCTGGTTCAGCGCGCTCAGCGCGGCGGGCATGATAGTGGACGTGTTCCCGGTCGAGCGCGCGCGCCTGCCGGCATGGATCGGCGAGCGCCTCGCGCGCCAGGGCCAGCGCGCGCCGCGCGAGGTGCTCGAGTTCGTCGCCGACCGCGTCGAGGGCAACCTGCTCGCTGCGTTCCAGGAGGTGCAGAAGCTCGCCCTGCTCGCGCCCGAGGGCGAGCTCGCGCTGGACGACGTGCGCCAAGCGGTGGCCAACGTCGCGCGCTACGACGCCTACGACGCCTCGGCCGCGCTACTCGCAGGCGACACCGCGCGCTACGTGCGGGTGATCGAGGGGCTGCGCGGCGAGGGCGAGGCGCCGACCTTCGTGCTGTGGGCGATCGCCGAGGACCTGCGCGCGCTCGCGCGCGTGCAATCCGGCACGGCCGAGGGCCGGCCGCTCGAGGCGCTGCTGCGCGAGAACCGGGTCTGGGGACCGCGCCAGGCCCTGGCCAAGTCCGCCATGCGCCGACTTCCGGCCGCCGCGATCGAGCGCGCGCTGGCGCAGGCGGCGTTGATCGACCGTGCGATCAAGGGCGTAGCCCGGCTCGAGGCGTGGGATGAGTTCCTCAAGCTGGGGTTAAAATTGGCCCATGGATCAGAAGCTTGACGGCAGGACGGTCGACGTCCGCCAATACGTGCAGGAGCTCGGCCAGGCGGCGCGCGCCGCCTCGCGCGAGCTCGCGCGCGCCGCGACCGAGACCAAGAACCGGGCGCTCGCCGCCATGGCGGCGGAGATTCGCAACGGCGCCGCGAGCCTGCTCGAAGCCAACCGGGCCGACGCCGAGCAGGCGCAGCGCGACGGCCGCGACGCGGCCTTCGTCGACCGCCTGAGCCTGACCCGCGCTTCGGTCGAGCAGATGGCCGAGGGCATCGAGCAGGTCGCGGCGCTGCCGGATCCGGTGGGCGAGATCAGCGACCTGGTCACGCGCCCGAGCGGCATCCAGGTCGGGCGCATGCGCGTTCCGCTGGGCGTGATCGGCATCATCTACGAGTCGCGCCCGAACGTCACCGCCGACGCGGCGGCGCTGTGCGTCAAGGCGGGCAACGCCTGCATCCTGCGCGGCGGATCTGAAGCGCTGCATTCCAACCAGGCGATCGCCGCCTGCGTGCGCGCGGGCCTGAAGTCCGCCGGGCTGCCCGAGGCCGCGGTGCAGGTGGTGCGGATCGCCGATCGCGCCGCGGTCGGCGAACTGATCACCATGACGGAATACGTCGACATCATCGTGCCGCGCGGCGGCAAGGAGCTGATCGCGCGCCTGACGCGCGAATCGCGCGTGCCGATGATCAAGCACCTCGACGGCGTGTGCCACGTCTACGTCGACGACCGCGCCGACCCGGACATGGCGGTGCGCATCGTCGACAACGCCAAGACCCAGCGCTACGGCACCTGCAACACCATGGAGACCCTGCTGGTGGCCGAAGGCATCGCGCCGAAAGTCCTGCCTCGGATCGCCGAGATCTTCCGTGCCAAGTCGGTCGAGATGCGCGGCGACGAGGCCACCCGCCGCCTGGTGCCGGATGTCACGCCCGCGAGCGAGCAGGACTACTACACCGAGTGGCTCGCCCCGGTGGCGTCGATCCGGGTGGTGCGCGACATCGACCAGGCCATGGCGCACATCGCGAAGTACGGCTCGCAGCACACCGACGCGATCGTCACCGACGACCGGGCGCGCGCCGAGCGCTTCCTGCGCGAAGTCGATTCGAGCTCGGTCATGGTCAACGCCTCGACCCGCTTCGCCGACGGCTACGAGTTCGGCCTCGGCGCCGAAATCGGCATTTCCACCGACAAGCTGCACGCCCGCGGCCCGGTCGGGCTGGAGGGCCTCACCACCCGGAAGTTCGTCGTAATGGGGCACGGCGAAGTGCGTCAGTGACAGCGCCGATCGGCATCTTCGGCGGCACTTTCGACCCGGTCCATAACGCCCACCTGCGCATCGCGCGGCTGGCGCTCGATGCGCTCGGCCTCGCGCGCCTGCTGTGGATCCCGACCGGCGCGCCGCGCTACCGCGCCGCGCCGGTGGCCGCCGCGGCGCACCGGCTGGCGATGCTCGAGCTCGCCCTCGCGGGCGAGCCGCGCTGCGCGATCGACGCGCGCGAGCTGCGGCCGCAGGCCTCGGG
>DAHVFK010000372.1 GCA_027317055.1 Betaproteobacteria bacterium
CGACGGGCAAGTACATCGACCACACCGAATGGCATCGCTGCATCGCCTGGGGCAAGCTGGCCGACTATGCGAAGACCCTGAAGAAGGGCGCACACCTGGCCGTCGAAGGCGAGCTGCGCAGCCGCGAACGGACGGACAAGAAGACCGGCCAGAAAGAACGCATCTGGGAAGTGCGGGTCTCTTCGATCCTGAAGCTCGACCGCGCCGAGAAGGCCGCCCCGGAAGAAACGGCAGGCGATGACTTCAACCCGGAGGAAGAGGCGGCTTAATCGCTGCTTCCTCCTCATTCGCGGAAGCCCGGCTTCACGCCGGGCTTCTCGACTGGAAACACACGCGATGAACTTCGATTTAATCCTCCCGTTTCTCCGCCCCATCGAACCACTACTGCGCGACGATGAGGTGAGCGAAATCCTCGGCAATCCCGACACGAGCTGGTTTACTGAACGCGACGGAAAGCTCTGCCGGGAGCCGGACATATCCTTCGCCCCATCCAGCCTGCGAACGGGCCTCGAAGTGATTGCCAATCATCTCGGCAAGCGGCTCGATGACGACAACCCAAGCCTGCACGCGAGGCTTCCCGACGGAAGCCGGATTGCGGTGTGGATTCCGCCCGTCGTTGGCCCCGCTCCGGCCGTTTCTATCCGCAAGTTCACCAGCCGCCATTTCACTGTCGAAGACCTGATCGCGCGCGGGACGCTGACGCACTCCGTTGCCGAGTTTCTAGCCGAGCAGATTCAGGCAGGCAAGACGCTGCTCATCAGCGGCGGAACCGGATCGGGCAAGACGACGCTGCTGCGGATACTGGCCGACGCCATTCCCGACGAGGAACGTCTCGTCATTATTGAGGACACGCCCGAGCTTCAGATGCGCAAACCGAACATCGTCTCCACGGAGTCGCAGACGCATACATTCGGGAAGTCCGTCTCATTCGAGGAACTGCTCAAGGATGCACTTCGCTTCCGGCCCGACCGGATCATCCTTGGTGAGGTGCGCGGCATGGAGGCGCGGACGCTGCTGGACTCCTTGAACACCGGGCATTCCGGGTCACTCGCAACCATTCACGCCAACTCCGCCGTCAAGGCGCTGCGACGCTTCGCCAATCTCGTGCTGCGCAGCCATCAGCAGGCGACCTATGAGGACATCGAAGCCGAGATCGGCGAGGCCGTCGATTACGTCGTTCATATCGAACGCCAGCCGGGCCAGCGCATCATCCGCGAAGTGCTGCGTGTGGACGACTATGACCGCCAAACGCGGCAGTTCGTAATGGAGCACGTATTTGAGATTCCAACGCAGCCGGAACTGGAGGCAACTCCATGCTGAATCCAGGGCGCAATCGGAGACGCTTGGACATTGCTTCGGCCCGCCAATGGTTGGCCGAAGGAGCACCGATCTCCGACGTTCTGACCATGCTCGAAGTCCGGTATCGCTTCGAGCTTTCGAGCGCTGATTGCCGGGCGTATGCCGTCGGGATTCTCCGGGCCGCGCAACAGGCCATACGCGCCCCAAAGCCAACCCTCAGTCCACAACGAAAGGAAGCTCGTCATGCCCTTGCTTGAGATCGTCCAAACCCGCCGGATTACGGCCATGATCCGGCTCGACGAAACCACCGCCAGCCAGATTGATCAGTACGCCGCCTTTCTTCACGCAACCGCCGATGAAGTGGTGGACAAGGCGCTCGCCTACGTCTTCGCCAAGGACCGCGACTTCCAGGACTACCTGCGCACGCCAGAGGCAAACCACGCTCCGCCGAGCCTGCGCGTGCGGCATTTCGGCCAGAACCACGCGGCTCGCGAGGCCGGGAGCAGCGCTGCGAAGCGTCCCAACGGCTCTGTGGCGGTCCATGATCCGATAGCTGCGAAGCGTGCTGCGGGAGTGGAGTGAGCACGTTCGGTGCTGCGCACCGGGTTGATTTTCGACACTCCACCCCTGAAAGGGTGCTGCCGAGGAACTTTGGTTCCTCGCTGCGAACTTGTTGGAATGAATGCTGTTCCATCAGATCACGTTCCTGACAAGGAACCGGGTCTATCGAGAAAAGTTCACGCGACACGCACGGAGGATTCATGCAAAGCGGCAACATAACCAGCGCTCATCCTCAGCAGCGATTGAGAGGGCGGGTGGCGCGCTCCCGCAGCATCGGGACCAAGCTGACACCCGATGAGGAAAGGAAGATCGTCGCGGCTGCGGAAGAGGACAGCAAGGCGCCCAGTGAATGGGCACGGGAGATTCTTCTCCGCGCGGCCATCCATCGCAACAGCGAAACGATGGAACGCCATATATTCACCGAACTCGTAGGGCTTCAGATGCTGCTAATGAGCACACTGGAACCTGTTCTCTGTGGCGAACGACTCACACGAGAAGAGGTTGCGACAAAGTTCCGCCAGGTCCAAAAAGGCAAAGCCGCGCAGGCACAGGAACTGTTGAACCGGCGCGCGCAAGGGAAGGAGAACTGACGATGTCAAGCGCAGAACAGTGGGGCCGCAGGGAGTCACTCATCTGGCCGCCCAGAGGGTATCTGTACACGCTTGGCGCGCTGTTTCTCGCGGTCGTTTTCGCCGGATTCCTCGTCTGGCTGCGTGTCGAGTACAGCATGCAGCCGCTCGAACGGTACTACCTGCCGTACGATCTGCGAACGGAAACGCTGGGCACGTTGCATCCCTGGGGGGCCTATCAATTGGTTCTGGTTCAAGGCGGAAAATCGCAAATGCGCCCGGCGCTGAATGCGGATGTGCAACGCGGAAAGACACTGCAGGCTGTTGGCAAGCCCTTGCCGTTCGCGCTGTCGGATCAGGCTCGCAAAGATGGCTACCATTTGCTTGTTCGCGAGGCTCCGCATCGTTACTCGAACGAGGCACTGCACGCCTGGATCAGCCACTGGATATACGGCGACCAATCTATACCGCAGTTGTTTCTCTGGCAGTTCGTCTTCGGCTTTGCGGCTTTCCTGATCCAACTTCCACTGTCGATTCCAAAGGACATTCGTCGGCTGAAAGACCTGCGTTATGGACGGCGGCTGAAAGGTCCGATTCTCGTCAGTCCGAAGGGCTTTAACAAGGAGATCGCAGGCGACGGGATTGGTATCACTACGGATCGCAGCAAGCAACCGCTGCGTATTCCGCGTGACGCCGAGAACAAGCACTTCCTAATTGTCGGGGATACAGGATCAGGCAAGACCAGCATCATCCGCCAGATGCTTTTGCAGGTGGAGGCGCGTCGGGAAATCGCCATCGTTTACGATCCGGCCTGCGAGTTTGTGAAGCAGTTCTACAACCCACATCGTGGCGACATCGTCCTCAATCCGCTTGACGCGCGGATGCCGTTCTGGAGCCCGTCGCTGGAGCTGCGCCGCCGCGCCGAAGCCAAAGCTCTCGCTGTCTCCATGTATCAGCCGGAGGGCGTGACCAACCGCTTCTTCGTCGAGGCGCCGCAGAAGATCTTCGCGCATCTGCTGACCTATCTGCCCACGCCAGCGGAACTGGTCCACTGGATGTCGAATCCCGCTGAAATCGATCAGCGTGTTCGTAAGACCGAGTATTGGGCGCTGATCGACCCGCGAGCGCCGCATCAGCGCGAGGGCGTGCTCGGCTCGCTCAATATGACCGCAGACAGCTTTCGACTGCTTCCCAAACAGGACGAAACAACCGGAACATGGACGGCGACCAAATGGGCAGAAACACGGAAAGGCTGGGTCTTTATCACCTCCCGGCCTACGCTGCGCGAGGCCCTGCGGCCCCTCATCAGTTTGTGGATCGACCTGCTGGTGCTGCGTCTTCTGAACGAGCCCGATCCCGGCCAGAAGCCTGTTTGGTTTGTGATCGACGAACTGGCCAGTCTGCAAAGACTACCGCAGTTGCACACCGCCATCACCGAAAACCGCAAATCACAGAACCCGGTTGTCCTCGGCTTTCAGGGCCGCAGCCAGATGGAGGCCCGCTACGG
>DAHVFK010000373.1 GCA_027317055.1 Betaproteobacteria bacterium
CGCGGTCATGAACCACTTGCGCCCCGGCGCGCGCATCGTCATTTGCGGCACGGCGTCGGTGGCGAGCTGGGATCCGTGGCCCAGCGGCCCGCGCGTCGAGCGCCACCTGCTGGTCAAGCGCGCCCGCATGCAGGGCTTTCTCATCTTCGACTACGCCGCGCGCTTTCCCGAAGCCCTCGCCGCGCTGACCGACTGGGTGCGCGCCGGCAAGATCCGCTACCGCGAAGACATCCTCGAAGGCCTCGAGCAGGCCCCCGGCTCGATCGCCGGCCTCTACCGCGGAGAGAACCTGGGCAAGCGCATCATCCGCGTCGCGCCCGAAACCGAGTAGCGGCGAGACGGCCCTTAAATAGGGTCTGTCCCCATTTTCAAGATATATGGAGTCTGACCCCGTTTTCCGCGCTCAGTCGGCCTCGGCCTCGGCGAACTGCGGCACGTTGCGGCGCCGGACGACCCAGTAGGCGATGAACAGGCCGACCGGAATGCAGGTCAATGCCGCGACCCGCTGATCCGGATGGAAGATCACCACCAGCACGAGGGCGGCCAGGACGATCCGCAGCGGCACGTCGATCACGCGGCGCTCGGCGAACCGCGCCTGAAGGCTGAAGGCCGAGCCGATTGTCGCGGTGGTCAGCAGCAGCATCGCCCCGAGCTGCGCCAGGCCGGGCTCGAGCACGAGCTCGGGCCGCGTGAAGACCCCGGCCATGAGGATGAAAAGCGAGAAGCAGATCGTGATGGCGCGGAACAAGGTTCGCAGGAACGGCGCGCCCGCGATCTTCGAGGTGATCGCCGCGGAGATCGAAGTAGGCGGGGTCACATCGCCCCATACCCCGAGGAAGAAGGCGAAGAAGTGCACCACCCACGGGTTGACGCCGACCTTGATCATCGGCGGCGCGATCACGAGCGCGGTGATGATGTAGGTCGGCGCCGGCGGCAGCCCGGTGCCGAGCAGCGCGCCGAAGAAGAACGCGACCACGACCATGGCGGCCAGGTTCACCCCCGCGGCGTCGAGCAGCAGGGCGCCGACCTTGGTCGGCACGCCGGTGATGACGAACGCGCCGGTCATGATCGAGAGCGTCGCGAGCAGCAAGGCCAGGTCCGCACCCATGCTCGCAAAGTGCTCGATGAAGCGCCCGAGGGGCGCCCCGAGCGAGCGCCAGGTCCAGCCGCCGCGGCGCACGGTCGCCGCGGCGTGCGCGGTGAGCAGCGTCGCCCCGACCGCGATGAAGACGTAGTACGCGGCGATCATCGGCGCGAGGTGCCAGATCGCCATGATGAGGATGAGGCCCGCCACCACCGCGGCGAACGCGGCGAGGTTCGCCCAGTCGGTCGCGCTCATCGCTTGCGCCTTGGCGCCAAGAATGCGCGTGCGGTAGCGCGTCGAGAGCAGGTAGACCGACACGCTCACGCCGATGTAGTAGATGAGCGCCGGGGCGTAGCCGCGCGCGACCACGTCGAAGTAGCTCACGCCGAGGAACTCCGCCATCAGGAAGGCGGAGATGCCCATCACCGGCGGCATGAGCTGTCCGCCGAGCGACGAGGCGGTCTCGATCGCGCCGGCCACCGTGCGCGGCATGCCGCAGGCGATCATCGCGGGAATGGTCGCCGAGCCCACGGTGATCGCGTTGGCCGCCCCGCTGCCGCTCACCGTGCCGACCGCCATCGAGCCGATGACGGCGGACTGCGGCAGGGCGTGCGCCGAGCGCATCGCGAGCCGGTGCGAGAACTTGAGGATCGATTCCACGCAGCCGAAGGCGCGCAGCACGGAGAGCACCAGGATGAACGATCCGATCACCGTCAGCGCAAGCTGCGGCAGGCTGGAATAGATGCCGGTCGAGGTCTCGACGCTCATCGCGGTCACGATGCGCTCCCAGGAGAGGCCCGGGTGGAAGAACATGCCCGGCACCACCCGGCCGTAGACGGCATAGAGGATGAGCAGGATATTCAGCACGAACAGCACCAGGTGGCGCTTGCGCGCGTATTCCATGATCAGCAGCACCATCAGCGCGCCCATCGTGATGTCGGTGGCGTTCCAGATCCCGGCGCGCACGGTGCCGATGTCGTCGTAATTGACGACCATGTACACCGCCACCACGATCGAGATGACGATATAGGCCGCGGCGATGAGGGCGTTGGCGAGGGCCGGCAGCGAGGGATAGAGCTCGTTCTTGCGCAAGCCCTCCAGCGTGTAGAGGATGAAGGTCACCGGGACCAGCGCGAAGGCGAGCAGCGCCGGCCCGCCCTGGCTGGTCGAGTAGTACGCGAACAGATAGACGAAAAAAAAGGCCGCGACCAGGTAATACGCCCGGTCGAGGGCGCGCTTCCAGCCTTGGCTCACCGGCTGCGGCTTACGGCTTCGCGACCCGGGAGTCCCACTTCGGGTCCCACACGCCCTTTTCGCGCATGTAGCGCGCGAGCCCGGGATGGATCGGCACGAAGTCCGCCGCGGCCATCACGCCCTGGCGCTGGAAACCCGGCATGTCCTTCGCGATCTGCGAGAAGCTCTTGTCTGCCTTGGCCAGCTCGTTGACGTGCTTCTCGATGATCGTGAGCATCTGGTAGACGTCGTCCGCGGGGATTTCCATCCCGACGTGAAAGCCGTAGTAGTACGGCAGCAGGATCGCCTTGTCGGCGTGAATGTCCTTGTGGAACACCGCGGCGTTTGCCTCCAGGATCGCGAAGCCGGCGCTCTTGAGCGTGGCAATTTCGCTCGCGCTCGGGTTGACGACGCCCCAGTCGCTTGCCAGCCCCGCCTCCTGCACCCAGGGCGCCACGGCCACCCCGCCGCCGGTGGTATAGATGCAGATCCCGTCGAGCCCGCCGCGCTGCAGCACCGATCCGGCGGCGGACAGGTCGACCTGACGGTATTCGTACTTGACGCCGAGCGTCTCGAAAGCGCGCTCGAGCTGGGCGCGCGTATCCCACGGCGGGTTGCCGAGGAACAGGATCTTGCCGTTCAGATCGTGCCAGGTCTTGATCGTCTTCAGGTCTTCCGCGCGCACCCCGATGCCCATCTCGGTGGTGAACGTCCAGAAGGACTGCACCGGCTGGCGCTTCATGCTCGCCTTGAAGCCCTTGAAGCGCTTACTGTCGTGCGCGAGCTCGTAGAAGGCGATGTCGGCGCCGTAGTAGCCGTCGAACTGGCCCGTCGCGTAGCCCTTGACCGAGACGATCGCCCCCGGGGTCGGCAGCACGGTGATCCGGTACTTCGGCATCTCGCGGTTCAGCACATCGGCCAAGGCCACCAGGGCCTTGTGTCCGGCCGAGCCGACCGCGGACGTGGCCCAGCGGATATCGGTCTGCGACCAGGCGGCGCTCCCCCAGGCCGTCATCAGGCCCGCGGCGAGCAGTACACACGCGCGTTTGAACATGTGGGACCCCTCCTCTGAAGATTTCGGGAAGGGTTTCTGACGACCCTTTCAGGAATTATTGTATACCCACTCTGGGCCGCCCGCGGGTCCCCTCCGTACCCGTCGGCACCGCAGGCCGGAACTTCTCGTAGAGCGAATACGCCTCCCGCGCGCCCCAGCGTCAGCGCCGGCGCCCGGTTGATCGAAATCGTGCCCGTCATCCCAAGTGTCTCTCGAAATCGGGGTCAGAGTAGATTTACTGCCGGATCACGCCAGCTGCGGCATCGCGTCCCAGACGCGCCCCTGGTACTCGCGGCCGTTCGCACTCTTCGAACGCTTCTCCCCGTCCGCGCCCCAGGCGCCCCACTGCTTGAAAAAGAACGCGACGCCGGCCGCATCGCACTGGCGCTTGATGGCGTCGACCCAGGCCGGTTTCATCGGCCGTGCCTTCCGGCCGGACTCTCCGCCCACGATGACCCACTGAATCCCGGAGAGATCGAATCGGCCGAGATCTTCCAGCAGCGGCTCGATCGACAGGAAGCGCACGGACACTTCGATGCTCCGCAGATGCGGAATCCTCGGC